>NZ_CP044414.1:0-44285 GCF_009834385.1 Lactobacillus sp. JM1 | reverse complement strand
GTAAAGAGGAAAGTTCTGCCCATAAAATATTTATTGAACATTGGGAGTGGTTATGGACACACATTCCATATGCTGGTAGATGGGCAATTAGAGATGTCTTCATTAATCGGACTCGCACTTTAATGGGAATTATTGGTGTTGCAGGTGGTATGATGCTTATGATAGCAGGAGTTGGTATGCCGCAATCTATGAACCATTTAGTCGACAAAGCATATACCCAAGACTTTACTTATGATAAACGACTTACGGTTAATAGTTATTCTCAATACTCAACTGAGCACCCACAAGCAAAACAATGGGTACAGTTAAGCTCTGCACATTTTACCCCTGATGACGGCTATAATCGTCTTCTAGTAATTGTTGGTCCTGGAAACAGTGTCAATAGTCAAACCACTACAGGAAAAACTATCAAAGATGGTGGCCTTTATGTAACTCAAGGCTTTGCTAAAAGGGCTAATATAAAAATTGGCGACAAGCTTAAGGTGAAAACCTTTGGCTATAACCAATACTCTCGAATTAGGGTTAAAGGAATTATTACTAGTGAAACAAACCAGGGAGCCTATATAACTAAAAAGTCCTGGGAAAAAGCAGGAGGAACCTTTGCTCCTTCAACTTTACTAGTTAAAAAGAATTACACTTATAACAAAAACGAAATTGACTCGACTATTAAAATCAAAGATCAGAAAAACAATGCCTATAACTTTGTTAATAATCTAATGAGTATTTTTATTTTGATCATTGTTTTTGGAGTTTTATTAATCGTGATCGTTTTGTATAACCTTGGATCACTAAGTTTTGTTGAGCGTACCCGTGATTATGCCACGCTACGAGTCTTAGGAACACATCGAAATGAGATTCGAAATCTAACATTAATGGAAAATTTAATGACTACGTTCGTAGGGTGGATTATTGGAATTCCTGCGGGAATCTGGTTCTTAGGACAATATGTTAGCATCTTTTCAACAATTAATCTTGAATATACAAGATACTTTGATTGGAAAACAATTGTTATATCTAGTGTTTTTGTGTGGATCTGTTCTCTATCAACAACTTTGTTTATTAGTCGTCGCGTAAAACGGATAGATATGGTTCAGGCATTAAAAGGTGTTGAATAGAACTTATAGTATTGAAAGGCTAGTCACAAAAACAAAAAGTTTTTAACTCCTTTATAAGACAAACTAAAGAAACGCATGAGATCTGTTTTTGAACATTGATTTCATGCGTTTCTTATTTTCTTTTCAATTTCAGTCAACAGCACATATTTAATTATCAAATAGACTCGAAGTTAGTCATTCAACTATCATTTGTAGGTTTTCCTTAGCAAACTCATTAGAACAATCACGCAAAGAAGTTAAGACATCGTCCCATTCAACTAAATATTCTTGATAATCAGCTGGACTAAATGTTTGTGCTTACGCATTAAGATTCAACTTGTTTAACTCTGCTAGATAGTTCGCTATCCTATCCGCAAAATATTCTTTTCTCGTTGTCGTTTTACTCACTCCTCACTTTAATCAAAACCGTCTTTAATGCCATGAACAAAATAATCATGCATTTCTACACAGTCAATCCCAGAAATAATAACTTCACCATATTGATTTTTTGAATAGGTTTTATCATTCATAAAATTCCAAATATCATCTTCGGAAACTTGAAACGCACGTGCTAATTCTTCAGGTGTCATTTATTTTCCTCCCTCTTTACATTAAACAGAGTCTCTTTACGTATTCATTCATAGTTTGCCAGTATTCTTGAGTTGTCTCTAGTTCTTCCAAAGAATGAGCGTCTGTGATTGCCAACTTAGCGTCTCCTAACTGGTGCATAAGATGAACTAAGAAATGATTTTCATCATGAATATTCAACTTATGCTCAACAACTAAATTAACTACTTGCGCATAAACACTACTAGCAAATTCCACTAAAATCTCTTCTTTGTAGGTTTGCTGATAATCTAAACGCATTAATATCTCCTCTTTCCAATAACTCACTAGATAGTTAAAAAGACATTCATTTAAGGTGAATGCCTTTTACTAATTACAAATTAAGCAAAACTAATTTGCAACGACTTGCCAAATGCATTTGCAATCTTTGAAATGGTATCCATGCTTGTATTAGCACCATTTTCCACTCTAGCAATTGTTGACTGTGGTAAACCCGACTTTTCTGCTAAATCATGTTGAGTCCAGCCGTACGCTTCACGTTCACTCCGTACCGCGACAGCACTATTTAATTTATTTAGTTCTGCTTTAACATCATTAGCAAAGGTTGGATCTTGTAAATCTTTGGAAAAAAGATCATCAATATCTGTTAAATAAATTTTGTTAGCCATTCTTTTCATCTTCCTTTCGTTGATAGTATTCTGCACGAATTACCTTAGCATGCTTTATTTCACGTGCTGGTGTTTTCTGAGTCTTCTTAGTAAAACCATGCGTAATAATGTATTGCTCTTCTTCGGCATGAAAATACAAACCTCTTTGGATATTTGAAGCAACTTTGGACCTAATCTCGTATAGGTTACTGTCTAATTTCTTGATCCACTCCATTTTAGCAGCTGTTAATAGTCCTTGTTGTTCAATTGCTTGGATTAATGCAATTAATTTTTTACGATCTTTGACTGGTAATTGCTGATAAAATTCCACAAACTCATCATGACCATTTAATCGTTGATAGCTCTTAAACTTTGGTGTTTTCATAAGTCAATTATATCATATATCGAATTTAATTCAAAAAATAAGTTAGTCTGTCTTTATCTATGCAAAATCCCATAATGTCGTCCTTTTTTATGATGTTGCCGTTGCTTTCTCTCTAATTCATACGCTAAGTCTACCTGTCTTTTTTGTGTTTGCATCTGCTCCTGCTGGTCGTCATACAATAAGTTCATTAACGTGTCCGTTAATAGTCTGCCTAAATAGTCCCGTGGCTTAGTTTCCCGATAATTAACTGCTCGATAATCTGCCATGCTTTCGTGACGGTAATTATCCTTTTTTTGATTATGCCGCTCTAAAGCTTGCTTAACTTGTGTAATCTGTTTAACCGAAATCTCGTGATCCTGGCTGGCTTCACCAATAAATAATTGTTGCGTGCCTCTATTCTTCAATACCCGTAACAAGTTAGCATTCTGAATCTCATCAGGTTTGACATGCCCACTCAAATAAGCAAGGCCCTGTTCATGCTCCTGAGTGGTAAACTGCATTGGCGAATTATCTTTCAATTGCTCTAAAGCATGTTTTTCTAAAGGCTTAAGCTGTGAGCTAAAAATAATGATACATTAAGATAATTTTTCTGTATAATGGATTAAGTAGAGAAGTTAAGGCGGTGGCGAAACTGGAAGAAGGTGGTACCTATGGTGTAATCATCATAGATAACCGGAAACCTAACGAAAGGAGTAGCCATGTTGTCCATTACGGACGCATTACAGCTAATGTTATTGTTTGGTACATTGATTATCAATCTAATAGCCTTAGTTGTTGAGCTGATTAAAAATCATCGGCAAAAAAACATACTAACCTGGTGTTGAATCATAATTCGACGGAATTATGATTCAACACTTTTATTTTTGCCTAAAATAAAAGTGGAGATAAAGCAAATAAGCCATATCGCTATTGGACACATGATGTCGTAAAAAAAAACGGGCTGCTTTACCAGCTGTTTGTCAGTCTCTTCGGATTCTGTGGGCACTTGATGCCGTGTTTAGAAAATTAGATCCGAACAGTCTGATAAAGCTTATTTATCTTCAAAAATCGGTCCCCGGGCAATAATCATTAACTTCATATCGCCGCCCTTTAAATATACTAACGAACCCATCGGTAATAAATCTGCTTTTCCCATCCTACTTACTTCCTTTCTCTTTGCGCCACTTTTTAAACATTGCCTTGATTAATCCATAAACTGCGATGAAGGGTATTACGCCGATACAATTGACGATCCAAAAGAGTGTGCTATTTCCAACTCCCGTTTGTAGGCGATTCTTTATAATTGGTAACCAAACAAGGGGCGTATAAATTAATGCGAAAACTATAAAGCCGACAATTCCCCATAAATAGGTTTTATACGAGAAATTAGATTCGTCATCATCCATGCTTATTTCCCTCCTTTGGCGTTGGTTCCTTTGTTCCTTCCTCTACTGGCGGATAAACCCGCGGATGTTTCGCTGCCCTCTTGGCTGTGAACCACCACTTTTTATCTGGTATTTTATATGCAATTCTGAATTGTCGATTATACTTCTGGATATAAATCATTTTATAAGTCCTATCTAATTGATAGAACATTATTGCAATTAATAGAACATAAAATACGATTAATGCTGAAGCTAATGAGAAGTAAAAATTTATATGCTTACAGGTAACTAAGTATATAATCATTACAAAATTAATGAGCAACATTACGCCTAATGTAACAATAGTAACTTTTAGAGTACCTATCTTCGTTTCCTTAGTGTGTATTTTCATAATCCACATATAAATAGATACACAAAAATACATAAGCACAATGGCAAGTTGAATAAAAAAGGAAATCCAGCCTTGTACTATTACAAGTGCTATCGTAGACAAAGAACAAAGTGAAAAAAATGTCGTCAGACACCAAACTAATCCGATCAACGAGCCCTGTACTGCTGCAATTCCTCGATTGTAGTATGGTATAACTACCCACGCCAATAGCATCAGGAAAAAGATACCGTCAGATATTTTTACCAGTGGGCCCACGATATCCAGTAATATTCTAGCGACCATGTTCCCTGTTTCTCCCCAATTTCCTTGCGTAGGCCCAATACCAATAGCGTATAATCCAAAGACGAATCCCATGGCTAAGATAAATACACCAAATTTTGTAAAAAAATTAGAATAGGAGAATTTTAAAGTTTCATTTATATCCTTTCTTTGAATGTACCCTGATATTTGTTTATAAGTTTGGTTAAACATATTATGCACCTGCTAATTTTCCAATAGTTCCATCATAGATACTGGTTCCCTATCAATAAAAATAACCGCCTTAGCTCTGGCAAGCTAGCAGTTATTTAATCACTAATTAATTGCTACCGTCTTAAACGGCTCTACTGGGGAAGCCTTGTTAGTGCAAAGCTTCCTTTTTGTTTGTCTAAATTATAGCATTATCCGCCACAAAATACGGGCGAAAATATGTTTTAACAAAAAAATAGCCCCTTAGTCCTTAATCGTAGGATTGAGGGGCTTTTATTTTCAAGTGGCTATTTCTCAAAATGGACCCCAAATTCACATCTCTTGGTGAAAGATTATGCGACTAAGCTAGTCCTTTTTAAATGGTACTATCATCACATAGGTGAAATAAGGTATTATCTTTAATATAATATGACTAAAAGTACGATTCACTCTTAGATCATTAGACTTTTAGAAGAATAGTGATTCCAAGATTGGTCTTCATAATAGTTAACGGAGGAGCTTGCGATGAAAAAAATTCTTAGCCTATTTGGATGGATCTTCTTATTACTGGGCGTAACTTTAATTGGGATCGGCTCTCTAGCCTACTGGCGTACTTCTCAGCTACAGGCCAAGGGAGAGAGTGCTACTGCCAGGATCACAGATATCGTTACTTATCACGAGAGCGGTAATCGCTATTCCCACTATTCTCAGGATTCCAGACGTCATGAGGTGTACATAGACTACCGCTATCACGGTCAACGCTACACCGATATCCGTTTAGATACATATACTCCCTCGATGCAGATAGGTAAGAAAATCAAAATACTTATTAATCCTCAAGCCCCAGCAAATCCAACTATACCCGGTGCAGGAATACTTAATCTTGCCATTTGGGGTGGGATAGGCTTAGTTTTCACCATTTTAGGAAGTATCTTCCTTAAATACGTCTTTGCTGATAGAGGGAGACATCGATTAAAGAAAACTGGACAGCGAGTCACTGCGATAGTATCAGCTATAACCGATAGTCATGTAATTTTGAACGGTGTGGTTGGCAAGATAATAAAGTGCTACTATGAGGAAGCAAATGAACGATACCACTTCGAAAGTGCCCCTGTCTTTAACTCCACTGCTCTTCATGGGTTAAACGTGGGTGATACCATTTATGTCTACGTTGATCCTAACAATTATAGTCATTACTATGTTGAAGTTTGATGATTAATATTTATATGAAAATGGAACACATATCACTATTTTCCAGATTACAGTTTATCGGTGGGTGTGTTGCGGGCAAAAAGAAAGCGTGCGAATACTCGCCAGCAATTATTCTACCAATTAAACTACACTCGCAAAAATGGACTAATCAAAAAATCTATAACTAGACAAAAGAGTCTGGGAAGAAACTCTTAAATTACAAAAACCGTTGATTATCTTGGTTCTATAAACCTTAATATATCAACGGTTTTATTTTTGAGTTTTATTAGAATTTAGTCAAAAAATGACTTTTTTCCCAGACTCTTTTTAATTAAAAGTTACTTTTTCTTCCTTTTAAGAAGGATGACACTGAGCAGCAAAATCAGCAATACCCCACCAATAGCAATAAGATACGTTTCAGAGGAACTGCCTGTTTGTGGCAGAATTAGCTGAACTATCTTTTGAACTATCTTTTTGATCGGATTATTGTGGCGACTCGACTTGTTTGGGGTCTTATTTGTAGGAACATTCGGAGTGCTTGGCGTATGCGTGTTAGTCACTATGAAGTTACCATTCTTACCGTTAACTGATGAAGTGTAGCCCTTAACAGTACCAACTTCTTTAACTGAGTATTGAACAGTTTTCTTATTTGATTTTTCAGCTAATTCGGTCCAAGTGTGAGTCCACTTGTTGGCCGCATTAAGGGTAACTTCGTTACCACTCTTTTCACCATTAGCGTAGAGCTGAACTTTAACTTCATTTGGACGACTGCCATCTTGGTTATTATTGTCGTTCCATGCTTTAGTTACACTAACACTCGTCTTAGCCGGCGTATAGCTGTTAGTTAAGTTGTACCCGTCTACCGTCGTTGAATAGTCTTTAACTTGGTCTTCAGTAACGGTGTAGGTAATCTTCTTACCATTTTCAAATTCAGGTAAGTTAGTGAAGCTGTACTTCCAGTTGTCTGATGCCTTCACTGTCTTACTTTGAACAACCTTACCATTAGCTAATAAGTTAACCTTGATTGAATCAGGGCGCTTGCCGTCTTGATCATCATTATCCTTCCAAGTCTTTGTACCTGAAACGGTAGTAGTGCTTGGCGTATGCGTGTTAGTCACTATGAAGTTACCATTCTTACCGTTAACTGATGAAGTGTAGCCCTTAACAGTACCAACTTCTTTAACTGAGTATTGAACAGTTTTCTTATTTGATTTTTCAGCTAATTCGGTCCAAGTGTGAGTCCACTTGTTGGCCGCATTAAGGGTAACTTCGTTACCACTCTTTTCACCATTAGCGTAGAGCTGAACTTTAACTTCATTTGGACGACTGCCATCTTGGTTATTATTGTCGTTCCATGCTTTAGTTACACTAACACTCGTCTTAGCCGGCGTATAGCTGTTAGTTAAGTTGTACCCGTCTACCGTCGTTGAATAGTCTTTAACTTGGTCTTCAGTAACGGTGTAGGTAATCTTCTTACCATTTTCAAATTCAGGTAAGTTAGTGAAGCTGTACTTCCAGTTGTCTGATGCCTTCACTGTCTTACTTTGAACAACCTTACCATTAGCTAATAAGTTAACCTTGATTGAATCAGGGCGCTTGCCGTCTTGATCATCATTATCCTTCCAAGTCTTTGTACCTGAAACGGTAGTAACAGCTTTCTTATCTGTGATCGTTGCTGTTGCTCCCTTAGAGTCAAAACTATCAGCTGAAACAGTAACATCTTTAGCCAATGTATATCCCGATGGAGCCGAAGTTTCACGTATAATATAATCATCTTTTAGAAGACCATAAATTGTTCCTTTACCATCAGGACCAGTAGTTATGGTTCCAACAACCCCATTAGTTGACTTGCGAATAACAGAAAAAACAGCATTTGCAAGTGGGGCTCCAGATTCATCCTCTTTATTTATAGTTAAACTATAATTATATCCATTAGCTTTGCCATTAGCCTCTTGGTAAAGAACTCTATTTATAGAACTGTTTATTACCTTCTTATTAGATTTATAGCTAACATCATTCTCGACCAGTTCGCCATTAAGTAATGGATGGTTTGACTTAACCCGGTAGACAATTGCATAACCCTCAGATATATTGCCCAATTTCACTGTATAAGCACTATTGCTTGAATTAATATCAATGTTATATTGGCTTGTCACATCTTGTGGATTGCTCAATGTCCAATAGTTCTCAGAATTTCTTTCCCAATTTCCTTTAGAAATAGAAAAACTTCCGGGCACATAAGAAAAACCATCTGAAGCCAAACTATCAGAGATAACTACATTACTGACACTTTGCATAGAGGCGTTAATGTTGACGTGATAGATAATTTCATTCTTGTTATTGTCATAATCAACATATCCGTACTTCCAAAAGTCTGTTGCTGTATCACCCTTGGAAGGTATGTGTTTTATACCAGATCTATCAATCGTAACGGTGTGCCCATTAATCTTGATTTCCGCTGGTATGGTCTCTTCTTTATTAATTTCACTTGTAGCGGCCGTTACTTGCATATCAATATGGCCACTTATTGAGTCATGTGAATCAACGTAATCGGTGTAGGTTAGAACAAGTGATTTGCTGGGCTTATCGATAACTGCTGTAGCTACAACAGTTTTGCCATCAGGTGCATAAATATTAAACTTCTGAGATCGTTGGAAATCTAACTGATCCGGTAATGAAATAGTTGTTGTATCCCCAGATTTGGCTGAATCTGGAACTGAGAAATCGAATTTAAATTCAGTAGTGCCAAAACCTCCTTCAATCACATTAGTGGTTAACTTGGAATTGCTAATAGTAATATCAATACTAGAAGATGGGCCTCTCACACCTTCATTGTTTCCAAGCTCATTGGATGCTTTTTGGCTGACTTTATTTTCATTTTTCGTAACATTTTGTGGAATATCATTAGTTTTTGCAGAACTGGCAAACTTTGATTTGGAACTTTGTGCTTGATCGATGCTAGGTAAGTCACCCTTACTTTGACTGCTAGCTACAGATGGTGTCCCATTTATATTAGTGGCAGCCATAGTTTGAATTGGGGCTGCAAAAATTCCGCCTACAATTATCAACAAAGATAGAAACGTTCGAATTCTTTTCATTTTTCCTCTCCTTAGAACACGCTTTGTATACAAAACCATCTACTTATCTATACTATCCACCACTCCCCTCTTTGGCCAACTTCAAGACTGGTTTTTTCTAGGTGAAGGGCGGCAGTGGCTGGGTGGCGGCCAACTGACACAAGCATCACGTCTGCTTGCAAGTCCTTAACACCATCTTCGGTTTCAACAGTTAAGTTAAGACCAGCTTCAGTTTCTTCAACCTTGGTCAAAGAAGACTTAAGCATGAAGGTAACGCCATCTGCTTCCATATCAGCCTTAGCTGCCTGAGCAATTTCTGGTTCAAACCGGCCCAAGATACTTGGCATTGGTTCAATTACAGTTACTTTACTGCCAAAGCCAGCGTACATTGAAGCAAATTCAAGTCCGATTGGTCCACCACCTAAAATAACCAGATTCTTAGCAAGTTCTTTTTTAGCAAGCATTTCAGTTGAAGTCAATATCTTATCGTCAATCTTTAGGCCATCAATATTTGGTACATTACTTTCGGCACCAGTATTAATGAAAAGACGGTCGAATGTTAATTCTTCTGTACCTGATTCATCAGTTACCTTGATTATCTTATCATCAATAAATTCAGCACTTGCATCAAGCACAGTTGCCAAGTCTTGGTCTGCTACCTTGTGGTAGTTCTTGTTGCGTAGTTTTGCTGTCATAGCTTCCTTAGTTTCGAAAGCTTCTTCATACTTAACTCCTCTTTGAGAGTTAATTACCAAGTTCTTAGTTGGCAAACATGCGATGTTGATACATGTTCCGCCGTACATCATTGGATCTTTTTCAATCAAAAGCACTTCTTCGCCATGACTTGTCAGGCTCCCTGCCAAAGTCTTACCAGCTTTACCAAAACCAATAATAATATTCTTAAAATGTCTCATACTTAGACTCCTAATCCAAATTCTTACTACTTATTTTTTATCAGTAACATATTTCTTTTACAAAATAGCACGATAGATGTCAGCTGTCTACAATTTTGCTTATAAAAAGTAACTTTCTGTTTTTAATTCAAGACAAACCGTGGGTTTTACCCACACCCACAAGCTGAACCAGCTTGACCGCAATAATGAGAGGAATTTTTTTCCCCCGCTCAAACTCACTCGCCCACTCGCCGTGTGGCAGGAAAGCAAAGTTAGTGTAACTAACTTTGGCTTTCAGCCGTTTCAGTGTGTCGTTTCATTCCGTCAAGAACGGGTAGTATTTTTTTGAAGTCCACAAAAAAATCTCCACACCTAGCACTTGACTACATTCTCACTCCAAGTTCAAAAGACATAACTTAACAGTTGTGAGCTTATTTTTGTACCCTTGATTTTATTAGTTATATAATAGCTCGTATCTTAGGTTCGTTAGTAAGGAGTAAAAAAGCATGAAATACGGTTACGCACGAGTTAGCACCAGTGACCAAAAACTCGAAAATCAAATTGACTTGTTAAAGTCAGCTGGCGCAGACAAAATTTTTCAAGAAAAATATACAGGCACGACTACCCAACGACCAGAGTTTCAAAAACTACTTAACGAGTTAAAAGTAAATGATACTTTAATTGTGACTAAATTAGATAGGTTCGCCAGAAACACAACCGAAGCTCTAGAACTCATTCAGAAATTATTTAAGCAAAATATCAAGGTCAACATCTTAAATATGGGAGTAATTGATAATACACCAACTGGCCAGCTCATCTTTACCATTTTTAGTGCCTTTGCTCAATTTGAAAGAGATATGATTGTTACGAGAACACAAGAAGGCAAAATGTATGCAAAAGCCCATGACCCGAATTTTAGAGAGGGTCGCCCCCAAACTTATAGTGATGAACAAATTCAACTGGCTTACGAATTAAGACAGCAAGGTATGACCTATAAGATGATTGAACGCAAAACAGGGATAAGCATTGCCACGCAGAAAAGGCGTTTCAAAAAATTTAAGAAGCTACGAATACGACTATCATCGTCAAAAACTAATTCACAAGATTAATATTTCATAATTTTCTTTGATAGCAGTGTCCGTATTTCGAAGTATCTGTATCTTTGATTCAAAGTCGACAGATTTATTTTAATCTTGATACATTTGTATCTCTTACGTAACAAAAATTAATTTTTTTGAATTTTGTATAGTACACAAAATAAAATATAAAATGGTGATATAATATCTTGTATACAAAATAGAAAGAGAGCAAAAGCTAATATGAACTACATTAACCGCCCTCAATATATGCAATTCCTTGAAGATTTTCGAGATAACGAGGCTATTAAAGTAATTACTGGTATTCGGCGTTCAGGAAAAACCTTTTTGATGAATATGTTTATTCAAAAACTTAAAGGTGATGGTATTCAAGATGATCAAATTATTCACATTAATTTTGAAAATTTTGCTTTTATCAACATTCGTAATGCTAAAGATCTATATGACTATGTCCACCAACATCAAAACCATCATAAAAAAAATTATCTCTTCTTTGACGAAATTCAATACGTTAAAGAGTGGGAAAAGGCCATTAACAGCTTTCGAGTTGATATGGACGCTGATATTTATATCACTGGCTCGAACGCATTCCTATTATCCAGTGAACTTGCTACGCTGTTAACTGGAAGATACGTTCAACTTAAAGTTTATCCATTATCATTCAAGGAATATTATGACTTTAAAAATGGATCCCCAGAAAAGGTCTATCAACTATTTAAAGACTATTTATTAGAGGGGGGATTTCCAGCGGTTGATGTTGCTCCTAATACTAATCTTAAAGACGCTTTAAAACGTGGAATCTTTGATTCGATTATTCTAAGTGACGTTTCTTCGCGTCTAAAAGCTAATAGCGATCAGGCTCTCCTTGCTGTCTGTGACTATTTAATGAGCGAAATTGGCAATCTAGTTTCTGCAACTAAAATTGCTAATACTTTAAGATCCAATGGCTTCAAAATTTCAACATCAACAGTTATTAATTATTTAGACCTATTACAACAGTCCTTTTTATTTTATAAAACAAATCGTTACGACTTACGCGGCAAAAAATGGCTTAGTACCCAGCATAAATACTATTTTGTTGATAATGGCCTACGTAATACTCTGCTTAACAAAGATGCTATCGATAATCTCGGTCACCAATTAGAGAATGTGGTTTACATTGAATTACTTCGTCGTGGCTATTCAATCGATGTTGGTAAGTATAACGATAAAGAAATTGATTTTATTGCCCGCAAAGGATCTACAATTGAGTACTATCAAATTACTCAGCAAATACCAGATGCTAATAAACGTGAGACTGATAACTTACGATTTATTCCGGATGGTTATAAAAAGGTCGTACTTACTCTGAACCAATTTGATGCTGGAGATATTAATGGAATCAATGTTGAATATGTTTTAGATTGGTTGCTTAGGTGAGCCAGAAGGTGACGTATAAGTTTTAAGTAGAATTAGCTTGCATAGTCGCCGAAAATCACTTTATTGGTATCGTTACAACAGACATAAAAAGCACACCATTACGAGATAAAGGCGAGGTGCGTAACATAAATTTGGACAAGAAATTTTAGGACAGGATAAAAGTCTTGCAGGTTATGTAGATAAGTTTGCAGGATTAGCTACCCAAGCGCGAAGACTTGCAGATCAAAGCCAAAATTAAATTTGGTTATAAAAGAAGTCACCGGAACAGATTAAAAAGCCTTCAGAATCTCAAAATGAGGATTCTGAAGGCTTTAATTGTTGGATTAAATTTATGTTCACCGTCGTATTAAACGGCTCTACTGAGAAGTCCTGTTATCGCAAGATTTTCTTTTCTTGTAGTGCATCTCTAATTTGACGAAGGTAAATTTCTTCGTTGCTAGGAGCTGGCGTTTCTTTTTCTGCTTCTTTTTTGATTGTAAATTTATTAACTAATTTCATTAAAATAAATACTACCAGAGCAATAATTAAGAAGTTAATAACGGCATTTAAGAAACTACCATACCTAAAAGTTGCTTCACCAATAGTGAGTTTTAGATTTGAAAGATCAATTTTTCCAATAAATAAACCAATTAATGGATTAATTAAATTCTTAACTAGAGAATTAACAATGGCAGTAAAAGCTGAACCAATAATAACTCCAACAGCTAAGTCCATCATATTGCCACGAGAAATGAATTCTTTAAATTCTTTGACCACTTGCTGACCCCTTTCTAAACAACTTATTGATTATAAACTGTACTAAAGCATAAATCAAATTAGTCAAGAAAAGCTCATAATTTCATTCATATATATTTGGATAAATTAATAAGACCAAGGAAGTGCTAAAGCCTTACAGGTTAAACCAACTTAAATTTTTCATCTTGATTGCTCCAAACTACATTTTTAATTCTTGTGTCTGTTCTTGTTCGGGCTTCTTCATATCTGGGTTTTGTTTGATAAATTTATTAAGTTGCGCTTGGACACGATCACTTAATGATTTGTTATTGTTGTTGGTTGGCTGCTTATTTTCAGAAGTTGTTTCTTGTTTCGTTTCAGCTTTGAGATTATTGCTTTCTTTTTGTTCTTCTTGTAAGCCTAGTTTTTGGGTTAATTCATCAGTAATATCAATCGCCTTTTTGCTGACGATTGAATCTCACTTAATGCATTATGAATTACTTCTTTTCGGTAACATTTTAAAGTCATATAGTTTAACTACATATGTAAGCCAAAATCATCATGCCGGTTTCTCGTTTGATGTTGCCGTTGTTTTCTCGTCATTTTCCATTCGGTTTCTCGTAAACCTTTGGCTTGTTTGCTTCGTCTGCGGTCTTCGCTTCTTGAGTACAAGATTCCTAATAATGCGTCACTAAAGGCGGTTTCTAGGTAGTAACTGGGGGTGACTTCTTTGTAGTTAAACGGTTCATAGTCTGAAAGTTGACTTTGTCGTTTTTGATCGTCTTGATTTTGTCCATTGGCAATCTCTTGTCGTACTGTCTTAATCCGACTGTCTTTAATGGCTGGGTCATTCTCACATTCCCCTAAGAATAACTGTCTAGTACCGTCATACTTCATTACTCTTTGGAGTTGCTTATTAGTTAAATCATTAAGCGCTTTTTTGCCTGTTAAATAAGCTAATCCTTGTTCATGCTCTTCATGGGTAAAGACTACTGGCGGTTCTTTTTGCCATGCCTTAATCGTTTCCAGCTGACAAGCCTTTAAACTCGGATTGTAGTACATCAAAGCGGTATAAACTTGTTCCTGTTTCTCAATCGGTGCTTTATCTATTGGGGTATCTGGGAATGCTTGTTTCAATACTGCTTGATACTGTGTTTGAACAATCTCTTTAACTGCCTTAATTGTCCGCAAGTCCTTAACGGCTTGCTTAATTTGTCCTTGCTCAGCTGGACTGTAATTGACTAGAACTCCCCTATTTGCTGTTTCTAATTCTTCAAGGGAATTACCATGTTTGCTCAAAATCTGGGTTAGCTTTTCCTTATCCCTTGTTTCTTGCTTACTTAATAATTGCCAACTGATATAAGGGCGCTTGGTGAAAGTTAATAATTGACGATTAATCAAATCTTCTCTAATCATCAATAGACGATCATGTAGTTCTTCACCCTTGAAAACTTTTTGTTCGCTGTTGGTTTCTTTAATTAATTCTTGCCGTTCTGCTGGTGTAATTTCATCAAGTTTTAGCTCTGGATATAATCTCTCAATTACTCGATTAGTAACCTTTTCTAACAGTCTATCTGCCTTTTCTAGTGACTGACTTTGACGGTTAATTGTTAGCAATTCTTTTCTAATATCTTCCCCAACCGCATGTTTAATAAGAACGCTGTTTTTCCAGTTAAACAACATTCTGCGTTTATCATCTAAACTCTCTAAGCTGACATAAGTTCTAAGCTCATGGCTTAACTCTTTGATTAACCGTTTTTCATTGAAAGAAAAATGCTGACTTAAAGCGTCAAAGTGCTTCTGATTATTAATCTTTTCTTGGTTATTTTGATATTGCTTTTTAGTTCTGTCTTGCTCCTTAACTGCTTCGTTAAATGCTTTTCTTTCTTTGGTTTGACTGTTGTGTCCTTCGTGCTTGGTTGGTGTCTTTTCTATGCCCTGTTCTTCATACGATTTTTCGCTGATTCTTTCTGGCATACCTTTAGCTTGAAATAAACTATTTACTTCTTCTGCCCAAGCATGTCGCCATTCTTCAACTTTTCCCGGTTTATCCCAATCTACTAACCAGATTTTTCTTTGTTTTGGATTACCATTTTTAGTTAATAATTGTTTGCCATTTTTATCTAAAACATATTGCGTTTTTGACTTTAATCCCCAACTTCCATCTGGATTAAAAGGGCGATTGGTAAGCATAACATGAGCATGTGGGTTTTCTTCATGGTCGCGGTGAATTGCGACATCTGCGACCATACCTTTATCGACAAATGTTTCTTGTACAAATTTTGTGATTAAAGCCTTTTGTTCCTCATTAGTTAATTCAACTGGTAGGGCAACGTTGAATTCTTTTGCATAACGTGAATTAGCCTTACGGTCTTTCTTTTCAACTTCGTTCCATAATTTCTGCCTGTCATTTGCCCATTTTGGCGCATTTTTAGGGGTCAATATAAAGCTTTCTGGCATAACCGAACGGGCATAAAAATAGCTTCGTCCTTCTTTATCATCAAATAGTTTTTCACCACTTCGATAGGCGGCACTGGCAATTGCGCTCCGGCCTTTACCAGCACTAATATTACTAAAACTCATATGAAAAATTGCCATGTTAGTCACCTCTTTGCTTTGATTCTATGGGCTTGACTTTGTTGTCGCCATCGGCGACTTCTAATACAGGATTTTTGGGTTAGCACAACATAGAATTTATTCTATGTATAAGTGCGCATTGACCTCGTTTCACTCGGTCTGCTGATTCTCTTAACTTCAACTTAGTGTATGCCTTCCGCTTCGCTTTTTCAACTTTTATACTTTGACTTAACGTTTCTTATATGATATAGTTTCGGTGATTATTTCTAATATGATTGGAGGGATCGTTATGTCTCAAAGTAACTTAGAAAAACAAGAAGCTAAATTAAAAGCCCTTAATCAAAAAATTAAGGACGAAAAAAATAAGATTGAACAACGGTTAGGTAAACAAATCATCAGTCAAGCCAATTTAGATTATGCTAATTTGTCTAACGATCAGATTAAGCTTTTAGCCCAGCAATTTTCTGAATTTTTAAAGGTAAAGTCCGTAGATCATTAGCCATACGAGATGGGGAAATTCCATGTCTAATCAATATGAAAAACTAGTCGAGCAGCAAGCGCGTTTAAAACAAAAAATTGAGCGAGAAGATTTTAAATTACGGCAATCTAAATACTATGAAAATCGGCAAGCCCGTAAAGCCCGTTCTCGCCGACTAATTCAAAAAGGAGCCTTACTCGAAAAATACTTTCAGGCTGATAAATTATCAGTCGAACAAACCGAAGAACTTTTAAAAATATTTGCTAATTACGTTAATGCCCATAAACCGAACAAATTCAAAAACGATCAGCCTAATAACTAGGCCGATCGTTTTTATTTTCAGGATTGTTTTTTGGCTTAATTTCTGGATTGTGTTTAGCAAAGTCTTTTAACTGTTTTTGAATTCTTTGTGTAAGCTCTGCTTCACTTTCTTTGTACTTCCTTTTACTTGATCGCTGTTGAATTATCTTTTGACCCTTACCTCTTCTTTTTGATTTTAGGTCAAGCGTAAAATCTGAAATTTTATTTTGATCTAGCTTACTTAAATGACCGATTTCTTTAAAGTTTAAACCGGCTTTGGGAAAGCAATAAATATTACCAAGATCGACCCAGGAAGGTTTCTTCAACCCAGCGGATTGCCAATCTTGAATCGGATAATATTGTTGCTTGATATAAGCCGACTTCTTTTCATACTGACTAGTAATTTTAAAAGCCTCGACCGTCTGTTCTGATACCCGACGAATTAAAACTGGTCGAGACTTGCCACCGTTAGTTTCTACAAAACTAACGTATAGGCTGACTAAGTCATTAGTCCTCATCTGGATCGTTGAGCCAATCAGCGACCTCTTTAGCGTCTTTGAACTCGGTGACTGGTGTCCCTTCGGTCGCCTTTAAAAAGCGTAAATTAGCTCTTTCTTCTTCGCTTAAAGACGCCTTAAAAGGTAAAGCACCATTAGCAACAATCCGCTTGTAAAACATGTTAATGGCCGTGGTTGGATTTAAGCCCAATTCGCTTAAAACGGCTTCGGTATCATCGGCCAAATCTTTATCAATCTTGACTTGGACCCGTTTCTTTTCCTTAACTGCCATGATTGTCTCATCTCCTTTCTTTTATTACTACCATTATACTACCTTTTGAGTACCTTATCAATAGATAAAGCCCTGGCCTCAAATCACCTGAGCTTGGCGTTGATCTAAAGGCTGAACTTTTGAGTTGGTTAGCCTGGTTAGCTCTGGCACTCATTTAAAAGTCCCTATTCTTCTGTCTAAGCGATTTTAAAGCGATTTTAATATAATCATGCCTGTAGCACTTAAAACGGCTTAAATGAGCTTATGTGGCGTTTTAATCCCAAGTATGCTCGTTATCAATATTTTGGTCTTTGGCCGCATAGTCTCTAGCCGCTTGTTGGTTCCACCAAACATCAAATAGGTTTTGCATGGTGCCGTACAGGTAGTTCTCAACATTCTTGATATGTTTCTCATCGCTTCTTAGGGCATTAAAATAGCGTCTTAATGTTTTGGTCATCATTTTTTTTAAATCAGGATCGTCTAATAGAATCCATACGCCTAAATCCTTATGTTCTTTTTCAACAGCATATTTGGCGTTTAAGATAATGCCAATAAAGCGCCGCATTTGTTGTGGGGTACGGCACCAAAAGCTAAGTAGTTGCACTGCTTCTGGTTCTAAGAAGACCGGCAAACCATTATCTTCGTCAGTTAAGAACTCATCAGCATGTTTTACTAAATCCCGATTTTGGGCTTCAATTTCAGCTGGTGAAAAATTGGCTGTGGAAAAGTCCAACTTTTGAGTATCTATATCGTATCTATTAGTATCTATATTATTTTTATAGTCTTTATATAGATTGCTTTCGATTTTCGAAATTCCGCTCGTAGCAAGGGTTTGAGGATTGTCGTCAACGAAGTCATGCGGACTTTCGATTTTCGAAATTCCGCTCGTAGCAAGGGTTTCAACGAAGTCATGCGGACTTTCGATTTTCGAAATTCCGCTCGTAGCAAGGGTTTCAGGCTCTTTTTGCCCATATTCGCCCCTTAAATAGACATCAGTAGCTTTCACATCGAGTTTAGAAAGGTATAGACGATTTGGTTCATTCTTTTTCGTTTTAGGATTAAATCCCATTTGAATTTGTTTTAATAGATTGGCTGTTTGCAATTCTTTTTTGATTTTAACGGCTTTTTCAGTAGCGCAATTAAATAAGTCTTGTAGTTCTTTAACGGTAAAAATAAAGTAGACGTGTCCTTTTTCATCAACCCAATTGTTGCGCAAAGAATACTCGAGCCGATCTTTCAGTACCATATAAGCCAATTTAGCGTCACTGCTTAAATGCTTGTATTGCTCGCCATACATTAATACCTTAGGAAACTGGAAAAATAAGGCTCCATATACGTTATCGGCTTCATAGTAATTAAAATTTGTTGATTTTGTCATAATAAAAACTCCCTTTCTTGACTGACACATGCTGTCTCAAAAGAGAGTTGCTAAAACATCTGACTTGCTTTAAAATACAAATCTGATATGCTTTAATAGAATTACAAAGTGAACATTGGTCGTGATCGGCTTTGTAGTTTCACCAGCATGTGTCTATTCTGGGTTGCCCAGTCGGCAACTTTTTTAATTTTTGAGAACTAAAAATGGACTAAGTAGTTATTAGAAGCTACTTAGTCCATTGGTCTTATCTTCGTTTTAATTAGTTTACCTTTGCTTGCCCTTTAAGGTTTGCTTGCGGTATAATTAGCACGTAAACAAGATTACAATTTGTTCAAGCAATTTTAACTTGGCGGTGAAAATTGCTTGGACTAGGTAGCTGCAAGATAGCTACTTGTCAATACTGCAAAAATCCCAATCCCGAGTGGATTGGGATTTTTTGTTTATGAACAAAGCATATCATTCTGCAAAGGTTAAGTAAATATTTTTATGGATATGATTTATGATTAATCATAAGTCATATAAAATTTGTGATTAATCATAAATCATGGTAAAATGTTTATGTAAAGGTAGGTGCTACTATGAATGGGAAAACACTATTAAACTTCAACTTTAAAGGTGGCGTTGGTAAGACCACCTTGACTGTAATGGAAACCTATTTATTGGGTCAAGAGGGGAAAAAAGTACTACTGATAGATTTCGATCCCCAGGGAAATGCAACTGAAATTATGAAGGAGACTTATAAAGCCGATTTAAAGCCGGAACTTTCATTATATGAGGGCCTTCTTGGAGGGAATTTGTCTAAATCTATTGTGTCTGTTACAAACCAAATTGATATGATTCCTACAGATTGGACATTATCTTTATGGATTGGTGCTGTAGAAAAAGTTAGTCGGGTTAAACGTAATATTCTATTACCACAAATGCTTTCAAAATTAAAACAAAATTACGATTATATTTTTATTGACGTACCACCAACAATAAATGTCTTTACTAATAATGCAA
Source organism: Lactobacillus sp. JM1 (assembly GCF_009834385.1). Taxonomy (NCBI): domain Bacteria; kingdom Bacillati; phylum Bacillota; class Bacilli; order Lactobacillales; family Lactobacillaceae; genus Lactobacillus; species Lactobacillus sp. JM1. The sequence goes on along the minus strand of NZ_CP044414.1, from coordinate 24,496 downwards.
TCATGGCTTCAGATTTCATCTCAATTGTCTTACAAACTCAAAAGCAGTCATATACAAGTTCTTTAAAAACAGCTACGCATTTAGGTGAACTACGTGAACAATACAATGGAAGTTTTCAGTTAGTTGGTGTCATATTGTACTTAATGAAGCCACGTGCAAAAGTTGATACTGAAATTTCTGCACAAGCAAAAGACTTTTTTGGCGAAGGGGTCTTTTCAAACTCAATTAGAACTCAAGAACGGGTTAAAACGTTTGCTAATGAAGGAATACGGAATAAAGACCATTGGGATAAAAGAGCAATCCAAATGTACCAAATGGTTCTTAATGAACAACTACTTAGAATTCAACAGTTAGAGGAGTAATTTATCATGGCAGAAGATTTTTTAAACAAAGTTAGTAAAAAGGCATCTGAACAACTTAAAAATCTAAAAAGTCCATACCAATTCGAAACAGAAAGAACTAAAACCGTTCAACTTCGCATGAGCACATATAAAGAAGTTAAACGCATCGCTTTTGAGAATGACGAAAAAATTGTTGATGTCTTAGAAAAAATTATTCGTGAAGGCCTTGCTAAACGTAGATAAGATTGAGCTTAACTTATGTATTACTGATTGTGTGATTTATGATAAAAGATTAATCTTTTATCATAAATCACACAATCAGTAAACTTCACTGTACAAGGTATATTTAAAATAAATTTGATTTAAACATACGTGGTAGATCGCAAATTTAGGGGTCTAGAATTTTTGGTGTTGGAAAGTATTTCCATTCCAAAAGTACTAGGCCCTTTTTGATAACAAAAAAAGGCATCTAAGCCTCCCTAGTGCTATGCTTTAAGCGACGAAACTCAAGATAAGCGGGGGTAGGAATAGATGTCTCAACTAGATAATACACTTAAATTACTGGGAGTTACAGACACAAACATTCGGGTGTTCGGTACTCGTGAGGAATTTCATGGTCGGGGCTCGGGTCGCAAAAAGTATTTGGTCATCCAGGCAGAGCTTACCTACACACTCAGGCGCTGTCCCAGCTGTGGATACAATACGTTGCACCCTAACGGACACAAGCTCACTCATGTCCACATTGTAGGATCCATGGACCGGCCCGTAATTCTAGAGCTAAACAAGCAACGCTGGCGTTGTAGTAACTGCCATAGCACTTGTACGGCCACCACTCCAGTGGTATCAACCAACCACGCCATCGGTCACGGACTAGCGACTCATGTGCTGAAGCTAGCCAGTAAATCACTCCCGGCTAAGACTATCGCCAGTCTCACCGGTATTTCGACAAACTCAGTTCAGCGTATTTTGACGGCTAATATTCATCCACACGCGAGCCGCCGGTTACCGATTAATCTATTTGAGCGTCCCTTTTTAAGTTATCCAAATAGTTCACTATGCGTACCAATGCCAGCTAAGAAGACAGACAGTTTTATCAGTTGGTACATACACCAATAAATGATCGCCATTATGACCATCAAAATGTAATTCTAGAATGATTATCGTCATATTGGCATCATTTAATTGACGCTTAATTTGTTTCTTTAAGTCCTTTAGGCCTTCTAAAGCATGCGGATAAAAATAATCTGGAATGGTTTTATCTTCAATTAAACGCTGAATAATATATTTCCAAGGACTCCGCTTTTGATAATCAGTCTGGGCTTGAAACTTTCCTTTATCAAAATCTGATAGGCTATTAAAATCATCAGACTTATAACTGTAATCTTTAGCTTTATAGCTGTAATCTTTGGAATACAAGCCATTTTCATAATTATGTTTAATTAAATCATGTAGCTTTAATAAAAACATAAAGGCCACCTCGACTTTTAATTTAAGTATATCAAAAATAGGTTTTGTTTATCTATTACTTGATTACTTGCCAGGGTTTATCTATGTAATATGCCAAGTGAATCAGTGATGCTAAATTTGACTTACGTCAGCTCATTAAAAAATTGTATATTCTTTGATTAAAGTCCTTCGCCTCAATATAAACCGCGTGGCCATAGTGTGGATATATGTATAGTGGAGCATGTAAAATTTTAGCTATAGTTTTAGTTCCCTCTACTGAAAGAACCTGGTCCTGTTGTGCACCAATTACAAAGACTGGGCACTTAATTTTGGTCAGTTGAGCTGCAACATTAAAATTCAAGATTGCCTGGGCTAAAATGATAAATCTATCGACTTCTTTAACTTTAGTAATAGTTGCAAGTAGTTTAAGCAGGTGATGATGTTTATGGATATAGTGAGTAGAATAAGATCGTTGAAATGAATCCCATACTAACTCCTTCAGCTGATTATTTTTAGCTAAACTAATCCACTGCTTAATGGTTGTATTACTTGTATTATTGGGTTCTGAAATGGTGACCGCCAAGACCAGTTTATGAACTATATCAGGTTGATTAATTGCCAATTTTTGGGCGATCATACCACCTTCAGAAACGCCAACCACATCAATTTTGTAGATACCTAGTTTTCGCAAGGCAGAATACAATTCATCAGCCATTTGACCGATTGAATAGCTAGGAGTTAAGTGATCACGTCGATCAAACATTAATACTTTATACTTTCGAGCAAATTGACGATACATGAAAGACATTTGTAAAGCGTGGCCGCGAATTCGGTTGATGGATAGTCCAGGAATGAGTATTAACCATTTATTACCTTTGCCGAAGCTAATATAATCCATACTATAGCCATTAATTACTATACTTTTAGTTCTAGCGTTAAACATATTTTTCTAATATTCACCTCATTAAAGATGTAATTAGCTTTGCTAAACTTATGATAATTCCATTTTTAACTACAACCTATTTAATATTTTTGTTATAGACACTAGCCTTATAAATCTTGGTAAGATTAAGACTATTAGTAATTGATTCATTTGAATAATGTGCAAAATGAATCAGTGAAGCCCCATTATTCTTTAGCCTATACCAGCTATTAGTCAGAACCGGATCATTATATAGCGGTACTTGTTCTTGCGGATAAAATCTTCATTTATCAAATTCTCCTTTTTAATTTTTTGAACATAGATGTGTAAAAATACTAAAATGACGGGCAAAAGCATCAAAAAAGCAATGATGCTTTTCTCGACATTTTTTCTCGATCGATTCATCATTGCTTAGTTACTTTTCTTAAATTATTTATGTCTTTCTTGATGTAGGTAATAGTATAGAATGTAATTTTTAAGTTGCATAGACTTTTTTTGAAATTTTATTTTAATTTAGTAGTCTTAGCACTAAATAGTGTTCAGACTATAGTGATTTAGTACTACAAAAAACGCATCTAAGTTAAGTGTATCTCTCTATCAAAGAGACTGTACATTTCTTCATTAAAATTATGAGCTATAAAAATCACAGTGTATGGGCCATCTAATAACTTCTTTAAGATTTCAAGCGTTGCTTTTTTATCTATAGCACTAGTGCCCTCATCAATCAAAATAAAATCATCATCGTGAATGCAAGCCCGAGCTAACACAATTTTTTGTCGTTGACCTCCAGAAATATTTAATTTTTGCAAATTTAATTCTGTCTTTAGACCTAGCGACATTTTTCTAATATCAGATTCAAAAGAAACGTTTTTAACATAATCTAGCACTTTATTTTTCAATTTTGAATTAAACATTGTAATATTATTTTCGATACTATCAGGAAATAAAATCGGATCTTGTGGGATATATCCTATCTTAGCCTTATCGATGTTAATATCGTCACCATATTTATTTTTAAAATTGATCATACCGGTATGAAGTTTAATCTTACCAAGAAGTACTTTAAATAAAGTAGTTTTTCCGGATCCTGAGTCACCAGTCAACAAAATTTTCTCACCAGTTTTTATATTTAAATTAGGAAATTTTATTATTTTCCCGTTAGAAAATTTTACTGACACGTTTTTTGTAGTTAAACTAGCTGGAGATTGTAAGTCGCCCGTATGCTCAATTACAGCTGTGTCCGCATTAACTTCCCTGCTTAAACGATCTACTGAGTGAATCTGTCCTAATTCAGTTGCAAGCATCTTAACTGATACATTGATATAAGAGCTAAAGCTTTCAACAGTTACTATTACACCAAATACAACAATATGGTTTGTAACTAATATGGCCGTAACGGCTAATAAAACAAATTGTAACAACGCTGAGGTAGCCTTATTCAATACAGCTAAGCCTTGCATAGTACCTCTTCTTGCTATATTTGCACTTTCTAATGTATCAGATGCATGATCCATAATCTTAGACAACTGTGAACCCACTGAAAATTTTTTAAGTTCCGATAGGCCATCTAACCATTTTTCAGCTGTATCTAAATATTGCTTATTTGCTTGAGATAACTTTAGAGCAGCTGCTTGCATGGCAGGACGAAGAAGTTTAGGTAAATAAAAACTGAGTGTTCCCAATATCAAAACGACAATTAATAGGCTCCAATGAAACAGCAACAAACCAATTGATGCAAAGATAATTTGAGCTAAATAATATGGAATATCCGTATATACTGCAAGTTTTGAATCCTTTATTAAGTTCAGGTCGTTAGTTAGCCGATTCTGAACTTGGGCAGCATTATGCGGTTTATTATCGTAAAAATAATGATCTACTATTTTAAATCTTATTTGATGATTATATTGTTGAATTTGTTTTTCTATCCAATACTGACAAACATTAAGACCAGCATAGCTTATAATGAACAAAATCAAAGATAGAGTAATCAAGAAAATAAATTGTTGCCATTTGCGGTCTTTAATAGCCGTTATTTGATATGTATTAATATAGCTGACCCCAATTATCAAACCAGAAGTTAGGAATTCTAGAACTAATAGCGATATCATTCTTATTCTATTAACAGCATATAGATCTTTAAAAGACACTTATACTCACCTCTTATTGCTTCCAAGGCTAATCTTTCTACTAAATAGTTTTTCCATGGCTGGAGTTAAATTATGCGCTATTACAATAACTGTTTTATTCGATGATACTAAATTTTTTAGAATGCGATAGCTACTTTTTGAATCTATTGCACTAGTTGCCTCATCAGCTAAAATAATAGAAAAATTATGTATCTCATTACGAGCTAAAATAATTTTCTGTTTTTGACCTCCAGAAAAATTATTCGTGTCTAAATCAATTTCCGTTTCAAGTCCATTTGGCATACTAGCTATATCTTTACTTAAATCATTATTTTCAACTGCATTTTTACTCAGCTTTTTCAATTTATTATTGAACATAATAATATTGTTGATAATAGAAGTAGGAAATAGCTTTCCATCCTGAGGAATATATCCTATTTGAGCATAATCAGGACTAATTTCTTTACCATATTTATCTTCAAAAATAACTTGTCCATTAGTTGGTTGTAATTTATTAAGGATTAATTTAAACAGCGTAGACTTACCAGTACCACTGTCGCCACTAAGCAACACTTTTTCGCCTTTTTTAATATGAATATCTGGAAAATAGATCGTTTCTCCATTTTTAAACGAAATGCTTAAATTATGCGTACTAATTGAGCATATTTCATCAGTATTAATTTCTTTATGAAAAGGGACTAACTTCTGGGATTCAATAATTTGTTTGTTAAGACCTTGAACTGACTGAATTCGTGTTAGCGATGTAGTAATTGTCAATAAACAATTTAAAATCATAGAGGAGAAGTTCCCTGCTGCTATTATTACTCCAAAAGTTACTTGATGATTAAAAAACAAAATTGCGGCTAACAGAGTAATCGCAATTTGAGAAAAAGAATTAGCACATCCGTTAAGAAAATCAGCAACAGAAATTACCTTTTTTCTTTCTACGAAACTTGTTTCTAAATTCTGACTAACTTTTTGCATGACTAAGTCTAATTGATTAAAAGCTGTATATTTTCTTAATTCTTCTAAGCCGTTAAACCATTCTTCAATAACTAACAAATATTTACTATTTCTACTAGCTACTTTTTGCGTTGCATTAGAAGCTTTCTGTCTTGTAAAGCGGGGAATATAAAGCGTAATAACTGATAGAATTATTGCCAACAATGTCAGCATCCAATTCATTAGAAGAAGGCTGCTAATTGACGTAACCAATAAAAAACCTGATTGGATAATACTCAAAGACTGATCGGCATAATTTTTAGTCAGCACTTGTAAATTGCTATTTAATTCATTTTCCATTTCAGCTACTTTAGGCGCCTTGTCATGATAGTATTCGCTTATTAATTTATGCCTAATACTGTGAATATATTTTTGCGTCTGCTTACTAAAAAGATATGTAGCTAACGAGCTCAAAATATAAGAAATGAATGAAAGAAAGACACTACTGGCAATAATTAGCAAAAAACCTAGAAGAATATTTTTAACTAGTTGATTATAAGCGAATTGTATAATATACGAACTGATTGCAGATCCTGCTGCAAACAAAAGCTCTAGAACAATTATTACAATGAATAAGAGTAAATTAGTTTTAATTAATTTTTGAAAACTCATTTTTAATCATCTAGATCCTATAATTATTTTTAATAGAGTCCGCTTTTTCTAAGGGAACTGATAAATATACATATCTGTTAGTTGGAGATAAAAATTTAGGTATATATCGAGTAACATTCAAAGTTAGCAAGCTTTCAATATTTTTCGTTTTAACATTCTCATAATAATTGTTTTCTATACTAAGCTTTTCTAGATTATCTTGAAGTAATGTACTCTTTCCCAAATTAATAAATGAAAGAAGTTCTTCTTGGGACATACTCTGTGTAGATTGTTTATTACTATGACTAATTAAATATTTTTCGATAGAGTGATTTACCATTATGCATTCGTCTATTGCATCATCAATACTTTCAGCTAAATTATTTTGCTTTCCCATTCCTACCGGTATAATTTTTCTTCCTAAATCAAACGCAAATGTAATCCATAATTCACCCGCCTGAGTTAAATATGGCTTACTAAAAAGAAGAAAATCTTTTTTATTTTGAATATGAAAATTAGAGTAAATCTCATCTATTTTATTATTCATAATGAGTTTAATAAAATAATGAAATGCTTTTCTTTCAATAACTTCATAGATAGAACTCTGAATAGCTTTTTCTTTATCTGTATGCGCCGCGAATCCAGTTGTATTAGGAACTATACTCGGATGTAAACTGTACATAGTAAACCATGCCGCGCGTTCATTTAACTCAGATATAGCTTTTTTATAAGCCGTTTCATAGAGTGAATCTATTCCTCCAAAAGGAATATATTTATTTCCGTCGGAAGTAACGGCAACTAAGTTTCCTTGTACTTTTACCTTACTTAGCTTAAGAACTTGTAATTTAGATAGTTTCCACTTATAGATTTTCATAGTACTTTCCTCTTCAAAAGGATATTTATAAATCAAAATTTTACAAGCGAGACAGTATAGTTATCAGAGTGTAATGAATACATAGCATTTTCAGTATTCATAGTCGTAATTTGGGTAAAATATTTAACTATTTCAGCAGCAGCTAATGAACTTGTAATTTGTATTTCTGGTAAAAAACTAGGATGTCTATCATGCCGAGCTGGATTATCTCGTCTTTGATTTAAAAAGTTAGTAGCAGGATATTTAGCAATAATTGAATTAGCAACTTTATCTATTTCATTGGATTTAGTAAACAATGGGCCTGCATCGTGTTCTCCAATAGCGTACATTGTATAACCTAAGGTCAAAATGTCCTTATACAATTTATTTAAAGAAGAACTAAAAGGAAATGGCATACCTGTAATTAAATCTACATTTCCAACGTCCTTTAAAATATCCTTATAGTTAGACAATGTTAGCATTGCATTGATTCCTGTAACTTTGCCTAAGCCTCGTTTGTTTAATTTCTGACTAAGAACTTCAACTTTAGGCTTTCCTACATCGTCTCGATTATATAAAAATTGTCTTGATAAATTTGTATTTTCAATAATATCTGCATCTACAATAAAAATATGCCCGATTCCACAAGAATTTAAGAGGTTACTTAATGCTGTTCCAACTCCGCCAGCACCAATTATCAGAACGCTTTTTTGACTTAAATCAGACTGTAATTTTGAGGTTGATACACTAGATCTATTGAAAGAATCCAACATTTCAATTTGTCTAGCAAAAGGATCGTCAGGATGATTATCACCAAAGTAATTTGCTAATAAATATTGTTTCTTTAAAAAAACAAAAATATTATTCATGGTTTCTTTTTTAGCAAAAAGCTTTTCTAGTTCTTGCAATGTTGTTCCATGATTAAGTAAATCTATAAGTTGTTTCGCAGAGCTGACCTCATCATCCTTCAATTTAATTACATATCTTCTTTTTATAGGAATTAACTCTAATATTTTTATTTCCTTGTTCTCTACTTTTCCATATACATCGTACTTAAACATATATTCCATTACTTTATCCTCCCTTATTGTATATAAAATTTTATTGGTCGCTTTAATCTCATATATACATTTGGAAGTTTAAAAGATACTACAGCAGGATATGATATTTTTTGACATATAGTACTATATTCAATCGGAGAATTATCAGATGTATATACTTCTTTTATATCCTCCAAAGGTATTTTTAAATCCAGTTTTTTAATTTTTTGAAGTCCTAATCTTATATGTAATGCATGTTTTTGTATATTAACCCCTCCAAAGGAAATAACCACATTGGGGTTAATAACTTCGGCTAGTCCAAACCGTGTCGCAATAAGTTTTCTTTGGCGAATAATCCCTATATTATTTTGGACATTATCTCTATCTATATAGATAAAGAGATTTCCTGTATCGTAATTTAATCTACTATTTAGCAAATTTACACTATGTCCCTTAATACATGCATCATCTTGCTGATTCGGATAAAAAGGTACATCATATACATTAAAATTTCTTTTTAATGCCGGAATAAAAGACTCTCTTATATCTTTTACGTCACCTTCTGATAGGTGACCAAATAATTCATGGAAAAGTATCCCAGCCGAAAAGCTATCAAAACTCAAACCCACACTGTTAAGGTCTACGAAATTAAGACTATTTATGCCTTCAATCGCTAATGAAATTAGCTTAGTTAAATTAGCACTTAAAAAATTAATGTTTCTTTGTTTAATGCCTATAGGTCTTGTAATTCCACAACAAGTTAAAATTCCTCCTAAATACACATATTCTAACGAAGATTTACATTTTTCTTCTTTTATAGATAAAATTAATTCTATCCACTTGAAATGGTAGTTAGCTAATAAAATATTCAGTGAATCAATCAAAGATAAAGCTGGATACAATAAATCTAAAAGATTAACCTGAGCAAATATTTCTTTTAAATTAGATTTTGTAATTCTTTGTTGTACATTATGATGTGAGTTACTCAAATTTATACATGTAAAATATCCATTTACACTATGATTATTATTCGTACCAAATTGTATACTAATTTTTCTCATTTTATGCTTTATGACCAATACGAAATAAACAGACTGGAGTATAGGATTTCTCATCAAATAGAATATTTCTAGGATCTTTCATAAAAAAGTGAATGCAACAATTATATTGTTTTACTGATGCAAGAATAGACATTCCTTCAAGAATGCACCCCAAGTCTACCCACGATAAAATTTCTGATTGTTGCAAATATTTTGTCTTTAATACACTAAAATCCAATGCTAATAAAATTATCGTTCCACCAGAGCCTCTAATATCTGCTCTATCTGTTTGTTTTTTCACATACTTTCTTAAACTGTCCGATTGATATCGCTTTAAAGAGCCATTAATAAAATTACAATAATATAAATTAGAGTCATTTAGGCAAAATGAAATTACCGGAGATATATTTCCCGCGTAAGGAATTGGATGATAGTCTTTTCGTCTTGAAAGATCTTCTATAAATTCTTTTAATTCTGTATAAGATAAACTACTTAGGTTACCACGATAAGAATATCTATTTTTAAAAATAAAGTTTTCAGAGAAACTATTAATTTCTTCATCATGAATTTCAGACTCTTTTATCTTATTTAATTCGTTTCGGTGTATAACTCTAGTTTTAAGACTAAGTGCCTCATAAAAATTACTACTTGGCATTGGTTTTCTCCTAAAGTAAAAAATAAAAGCGCAGAAAGATTGTCAATAATCCCACTACGCTTCTACAATGTTAATCTTTAAAACTGTCCTTCTGAAACATCATCTTCATCTTGACAGCCAGAACATGAAACTAACAATTCAACATTATCGTCATAATCAACAGTTTCAACCTTCAAGCCATTAACTTTAACAAATTGTTTCTTTTCATTAGTCTTTTCCATAAAAAATACTTCCTTTCAGTAAAAAGATATTTCTTTCTAAATGGATGTAGTTCATTTGGAAATTAGGGCAATAATATTATCTTTTTATTAATAAGTCAATAGTATTTTAAAAATATTTATATTATTTTTCATTTAAAGCTTATTTTTATTAAATACTACTTTTTAATTTAGTAGTGCCAGTGCTAAATAGTGTTTAGACTACAGCAACTTAACACTACAAAAAACGCATCTTTATTAGATGCGTCTAAGTTATTGAAAATATTTCCGAATTTTTTGAATGAGATCTTCTTTTGTGCTTAAAACTAATTCGATATAGATCGTCTTTTCCTTCTCATCTACTTGATAAAAAATATACTCATTTTTATCAAGTAAGACATAATAGCCATCAAGTAATTCTGAAAACTTTGATGCTTTAATACCTATATATGGAAATGATTTTAAATTTTCTAATTTTTGTTCTTCTTTAGTTAAAGATTCTCGTTGAACTGTTTCACCAAAATTAATCAGTAAATACTGTTTTAGATTTTCAAAATATTCCTTCGCAGGAGTAGATAATTCTAGTGAAAACATTAGCTGAATAAATCTCCTTTGATGTCGTCAAAATTGTAGTGCTTTGATTTTTCAGCTCTTTTCAGTTTATTTACTAATTCAAGGGCAGCCGTAAATTCATCATATTCTTCAATATCAACAAGTGCAAATTTACCGTATCCATTTTTAGTAAGGAATACGGGACTATCCTTTTTGACTTTATCAAGGACTTTATTATAATTTCTCAATTCTGAAACAGGTTGGATTTGTAACATATGTATCACTCCTTTTGATAAATATTGTACATTATTTTTAGAAGTATTTACAGCAATGGTATCTATTAGTATTCCAATATTCTGTAGTGCCAGCACTATAGAATATTGAAAAAGAAAGTTTTATAGTCCATAATAATTTTTGTAAGTAATTAAAATTATTGTGAGGTGTTAAAATGACCGAAATTATAACTTTTGGTAACTTCAAAGGCGGAGTCGGCAAGACTACTAATGCCACTCAAGCTGCCTATGAACTATCAAAACGAGGGAAGAAGACTCTACTTTTAGATCTTGATCCGCAGGCGAATGCGACAAACATCATGCTCAAAACTAAAGTGAATTTGACAGACGAGATCTTTCAATTTGATTCATCTTTAATGTCTGCAATTCAAAGTAAAGATCTAACTAAGGCTCTAGTTAATATCACCAAGAACTTAGATTTGATCGGATCTTCCGCAGACTTTTCCTTATTTCCACGAGTAATGGAAAGACAGTTTTCTAAGTATATTGATCGAGTAACGCACTTAAATAAACTATTAAAACCTATTGCTCAAAAATATGATTATGTAATTATAGACGTTCCACCAACAATTAGTTTAATTACTGATGCAGCTTTGTACGCCAGTGACTGGTGCGTGATTGTAATGCAAACTCAACAGCAAGCTTTAGATGGTGCTAGTGCATTTATTCAATATATGCAAAAAGAAGTTATCGACACTTACCATGCTCCTAGATTAGACTTAGTTGGAATTTTGCCTGTTCTAATTCAACCAGGAGCACCTGTCGATAATTTAACTTTGCAAAATGCAGTAGAGGAATTTGGCCAAGCAAACATCTTACCGACCTCAATCCACCAAATGCAGCGTCTAAAGCGCTATGGTGTAACTGGAATTACTGATGATAGTCGGTATGATAAAAAGGTCTTTGAAGTTTATAAGCAAGTTGTAAATGATATTTTAAGTAGGATTGAAGCAAATGAGTAATTTAATTAATAGTAACAAACGTAAGCTTAATTTAAAGCCAAAACATGAAGTATCAATCGATGAGATTGAAAACAAGGAAAGTAATCAAACTTTTAACGTAAACATCAAAATTGACAATACGGTTAGAAATAGTTTGATTGCCATTTCTAACTTAGGTATTGCACCTAATCAAAAAGAAGCAGTCGCATATTTAGTACAGCAATTCCGTGATAATTTAGATCCAGATAATCAACGATTGTTTGACTTACAAGTTGATGTTCTAAACAAAAAAGATGCTAAATTGCACGAAAAATAAGTGGTGTCTTTGTACTCTGTAGTATCGTAGTGCTAAGATAATTAGATAAAATAGTATATACAAAAGGGCAATCCTATCATTAAAAGATAGAGTTGCCCTTTTTTGATATTATTTTAAAAAAGTTCCGAATGTGTACCTATTCCAGTTAAGTAAATAATATTCTGATTGGTTCTAATAAAAAGAAGCAAATGATCTCCATTATGACCATCAAAATGGAGATCTAGCCCTTTAATTTTAAGCTTATTTAATTTTTGATATGAACCCCAAATTTGGGACATATTATTGAGCTGCTTTATTTAAAACCATATTTCGATATTCTATCGGAGTATGGTTTTTTAGTACTGTTTTAATTCTATCATGGTTGTAGTAATGAATGTATTCCTTGATTGCTTGTTCTAATTCGTTCATGGTTTTGAATGTCTTTTCAAAGCCATAGAACATTTCTCGCTTAAGAATGCCAAAGAAGCCCTCCATGTAAGCCATCATCTAATGAATTGCCCTTGCGTGACATAGACTGGGAAACACCATGATTTTTAAGCCATGCCTGAAAAGCTGCGTGCTGATATTGCCAGCCCTGATCAGTATGAAAAATTAAGCCATTAAGAGCTGGATGCTTTTGACAAGCTTGATCCAGCATGTCCATTACTTGTTTCAATACTGGATGACGGCTTAATGTATAATCTTGACTGCAGCCATCCATCACAGGCGATAGATAAAGCTTTTCTCCATTAAGGTGAAATTCAGTAATATCTGAGTACCAATGCCTATCTGGGGTAATCGCCGCAAAATGACGTTTAGTTAAATTGGGCTTGATTTTTCCAATAGTTCCTTTATAGCTTGAATATTTAAATCTGCGTCTAATCGAAATGGCATATAAATGCATTTTGACCATTAAGCGCTTAACACGCTTATGATTGACTATAGTGCCTTCACGACGCAATTGAGCAGTAATTCTGCGATAACCGTGCCGATGCTTGTGCTCTTCGAATATTTCCTTAATCCGCTTCATGATTTTTTCGTTCTTTAAATCTTTGTCATCCTTGCCTAGTGTGTAGTAATAACTGCTGCGTGATAAATGCGGCAGATCAGGATGGGAATTAATTGTATCAAGCACAAAACTAACGGTTACGTGTAATTCTTGCCTTAGCTGTGTAACCACAGAAACTATTTCTTGTGCTGCTGGTCTCTGGTTCTTTGTGAGACTAAGGCGTTCAATTTTTTTACAAATTCGTTCTCGACAGTAAGTCTTAAGTTCTTCGGTTTGAGGTCCTTTATTTGCCTTTGAAGCTCTTGAATCTGTTTGTCTTTGTCCTTCATGGGCAGGTCTGCCTTTCTTATGATTAATGACATTATGCCCATCTTCTTTATATTTGCGAATCCAATTATAAATCATGCCCCGACTAGACAATCCTAATTCTAAAGATACTTGATCGGCTGCTTCGTGATTAAAAAGAACTCTTCTGATAGCTTTCTCCTTAAATTCAACTGAGTAGTTTGTATAACCAGCATCAAGAATCTCTATCCCATGGCGTTCTATTAACGTAATTAGATAAAACAAGTTTGCCCGATTTGCTCCATATTCCTTAGCTGCCTGATTAGCTGATATATTATAATTTTTCCAATTATTGTAAATATCAATTTTATCTTGTTTGGATAATTTAGACATAAATAAAAACCCCGAAATTCTTGTCCGAATTTCGGGGTTCATATCAATAAACACTTTAGCTGCTTTTCTATTATTAAACTAAATCATACATTTCTGGCATTCTGCACCATTTTGAATTAAACATTCGTCTGCAGTCAAGTTCTCACTACCAGCTAAAACTTTTTCTCTTATTCTAACATAATAAATTGAGTTGCATCGCTTTTTAAAGGCATAAATATAAGCCTTATTTAAATCTCTTGTTGTTGCATTATCTTCAACAAATAAAGTTAACGAAATTGATTGATCAACATACTTTTGTGCAGCAGCTGTAATATCAATAATAGCATTAGGTCCTACTTCATATGCACCCTTTTCGTAATACTCATAATTGTCTTTATTAATCTTATAAGCTGGTACATAAATTCGACCCAAATCAGCCTCTTTGCGTGTTTCAACAGGAGCTACTACTGGCTGCAAACTTGGTGTACATGAAGATAAATAACTAATTGATCCAGTAGGTGCAACTGCTAACAAGTTAGCATTAGCTATACCTGTCTTTTTAATTTTAGTAATCAATTCTTCCCAATCTTCTTTAGTTGGAATAACTAATTTATATTTAGCTACAATTTCTTTAATCTTGTCTGTTTTCGGTGAAACTTCCTCATCAATAAATTTTTTGAAATAATCACCACTAGCATATGATGAATCTTTGAATCCTTTAAAAGCACCATACTTTTCAGCTAATTTATTTGATTCTTTAAATGCATGGTATGTAATTGTATAAAAGAAAATTCCTGTAAATTCAACTGCTTCTGGTGAATCATAATAAATATGATTAGTTGCTAAAAAGCCATGTAAATTCATTGCTCCTAGACCGATTGCTCGATTAGCTTTATTTCCCTTTTCAATTGAAGGAGCACAATCTAAATCTGAAGACCTGGCAACACGATTAAGCGCTTGAACACTATCAGAAACCAAACCACCTAACTTGTCAGCGCTATTCATTGCTGCTGCAATATTAAGTGATCCTAAATTACAACAAACATCGTAGCCCGTCTTATTAAAACTTAAGTCTTCATTATAGGTACTTGGCGTATTAACCTGAGCAATTTCTGAACATAAATTAGACATCACGATCCGCCCCAATTTCTTTTGTGGGTTTCTTCGATTGACAGTATCTTCATACATAATATAAGGATACCCTGATTCAAATTGAACTTCAGCAATAGTTTGGAAGAATTTTCTAGCACTGATAAATGTCTTTTTAATACATGGATTATTAAGGAGATTTTGGTATTCTTTAGTAATTGAAATATCTGACATTGGTTTACCATATTCACGTTTAATATCATATGGTGAAAACAAAGCCATCTTTTTATTTTCTTTGGCTAGTTCAAAAGTAATATCTGGAATCACTACGCCAAGTGATAAAGATTTAATTCTTACCTTTTCGTCAGCGTTTTCTCGTTTAGTATCTAAAAATTGCATAATCTGAGGATGATGGGCACTTAAATAAACTGCACCGGCACCTTGTCTTTGCCCTAATTGATTGGCATAAGAAAATGAATCTTCTAGTAATTTCATTACAGGAATTATCCCACTAGATAAATTCTTCATTTTTTTAATAGGTGCACCTAATTCACGCAAATTAGTTAAGCATAGAGCAACACCACCACCACGTTTAGATAATTGCAGACTTGTGCTTATTGCTCGTGAAATTGATTCCATATTGTCTTCAACTCTGAGCAAATAACATGAAATATATTCACCGCGTCTCTTCTTACCTGCATTCAAGAAAGTCGGAGTTGCTGGCTGGAAACGATTACTAATAATATCTTTAACTAAATTCAAGGCCAGTTCCTCATTGCCATCAGCTAAAAATAAAGCATTCATAACAGCCCGATCTTCAAAACGTTCTAAAAATTGTTTATTATCGTTTGTTTTTAAGGCATATGCTTTATAGAATTTAGCTGCACCCATAAAGTTCAAAAAGCTAAAATTTTGTGCATAAGCTAATTTGAAAATTTCTTTAATAAATTTAGCTGTATATAAATCTAGAACTTTTTTATCATAGTAATTATTATCAACTAAATAAGCTAATTTTTCTTCTAAAGAAGCAAACTTTTTCATTCTTGGTTCAATATGATTTTCAAGATATTGCTTAGTAGCTTCCTTGTCAGCTTTAAAATTATAATTTCCTTTTTCATCTTTAAATTTAGCAAGTGCATTTAAAGAAATATATGAATCATTATTAAGATTATCAGTCATTGTCTTCACCTGCATCAGCAATTATTTTATTAACATTATTTACATCTTCAGTTGTTCCCAGTAACTCAAATTTATATAGATAAGGAACATGTAATTTCTTAGAAATTACATCCCCTGCCAAGGCAAAAGAATTACCAAAATTGGTATTTCCACTAGCAATAACACCAATACATTTTTGCCGATTAGCCAATTTGTTCAAAAAGTGGATAACTTGCTCAGGCACAGCACCTGTAGTCCCATGGCCACCAGAATAAGTTGGCGTAATTAAAATATATTCTTCAGAAACTGAAATTTCTTTACTGAGTTTAATAGGAATCCTAATAGAATTACAATCTAACTTTTCTACAAAGCGTGCTGTATTATTTGAAGTGGAAGAATAATAGACAACTAATGGCTTTTTAGAAATCCCAGTCATCATCTTTAGTCTCCTCTCCTGTTCCCATTACATATGAAGAACCATTACCAGAAAAGAAATCATGGTTTTCATCAGCTTGAGCTGATAATTGAGCGAATACTTCTGGGGAAATATAAGTTTCTTCTGCGGTAAAAGGAGAATCATAGCCTAAATTTTGTAAAAATTTACCTGCATTATACAAACTGAAATGAATTGCATCATCAACCAAATCAAAATCATCATAAAGCTCGTGCAAATATTTCTTTTCCAAATCAATTAGTTTATCTAAGAAATCAAAAACGAATTTTTTCATTTCTGCTTGTTTAGCTGGAGCTAATTTCTTTACGGCCAATTGATATTTGTAACCACTATAATAATTGTGAATAACCTTATCTCTTAAGATCAATCTAATAATATCAGCAGTATTAGGCAATTTACCTCTTGCAGCTAAATAAAATGGTAAATAAAAACCACCATAGAGCAGGAACCCTGGCATAATTGCTGCGGCAACCTTTGATTTAAGCGGATCATTGCCTGTATAATACGGAATTACCGCTTTAGCTCTTGCTTGTAAAGCATCATTATTAACTACCCATTCATGCGCTTCTTCAATTTGTTCACTAGTACATAAAGTAGAAAAAATAGTTCCATATGATCTTGCATGGACAGCAACCATAAAAGCAAAATTTGCATAGATAGCTTGCTCTATATCAGTTTGTGAATTTTTAATTTGGGCTACATCACCCACACTTGATTGAGTTGTATCTAATAAAGTCAATCCAGTGAAAGTGCGAGTTATAAGCTGTTGCCAGTCATCAGATAATTGATTCCAAGAACTTATATCATTCGAAACTGGGATTTTTTCAGGTAACCAAAAGTTTTGAGTAACTCTGTTCCAAACCTCAAGATCCTTATCATCTTTAATGTCATTCCAGTTAATAGCTCGCATATTTTTGCCGTTGTTATTGTAAGCAAATTCAACTGGTGACTGTGAATGATTATAATAACTCATATTTGCTCCTATCATTATTTATTGTTTTATCTAATATTTGTGTGAACATAATATAGCATCTTCTGCTCAATAATACAACATGTGGATTTTTTGGTTATTTATAATCAATATATTGTGGCTAAGCCGTTTTGATAATACAAAATTATTTTCAAATTTATTTTATCTTCCAAAAATAATGTAGGTGTTGTTTTTTGCTTTTTTGACAAAAAAATCTCTAATAACTATTTTTTATTGTTATTAGAGATTATTTATTCTAAATATTTTTTTAATGAAATCTCATTCCACCATCAACTTGAAGTGATTGTCCAGTAACATACCCAGCATCTGATGAAGCAAACCAAGCCACAACTTCAGCTACATCGCTAGGTTTTGCTTCACGACCAAGCGCTATCTCCTTTGAGACAATTTGCTTGTTGCTGCGTTATTGTTTCATGTTTAATTTTTGCAATTTTTTATCAATTGCATCTCGCATTTTTGTGCGAACAATTCCTGGATTATAAGCATTAACAGTAATTTTATCTACTGCCAATTCTTTGGCCGCAGCTTGAAGCGTCGCCATGAAATTCATGTCGGCATTCAACACGGAGCACTAACAGCAGAGGTTGCCGGGGGAAGCTATTTAGCTAAATTAGATCGGATGTTAAACCACATAAAATATTAAGAAATTAAGGTCAGACTAATGGTTTTTGGACTACCGCAAAAATATTGACACTTACCCACATCGTGATCGCTTGTATTCGGCATCTGTTTTGTGCTAATTCAGCCTGATAAGGTTGACATCGAGATAATTCATAAGAAATTGTTGACGGTGATCGGTTCAGCCGAACGCCCATTTGGATATTGGACAGCCCTAGTTCACAAAAGGTTTCGATTTTAATTCGTTCGAAATAGGTTATACTAGACAAAAGATCAGCTCCTAAAAGATGGGTTTGTGGTAAACACATTTTAAAGGAAGCTGATCTTTTTTGTCCGAACAGCGTTCGGATTAATTTTACAATCTGCCTGAAATTAAAGTAAAACATTTATAAAAAAAGCCAATTACTACAGTAATTGACCAGCCAATAACAACCATGGATTCATTTAAAAGATTGTTAAAAAGTTTAACATTAATCATTTTTTCTTAAATAAAATAAAAAAGTGGGTAAATGAAAAATGATCATGATGTATACACAGTCAGGGTGTCATTCTTGTATGACATCTCGTCGAATAGTTTAATAAACACGGAATCAGATTCCAAGAAAAAAACTTTAGTAAACAACCTCCAAAACTATAAGTAAAGAAAAATAGGGTCCCTATTTTCTTTTAATACCGTATTTCACACGGTATCGAATAAAGGTCGTCCGTTTAATCCCGGTATTTCGAGCCACATCAATGTCACTCATGCCTGCCTGATAAAGTTTAAAAGCGTGTTGTAAGCGGGGATCGTCTTGGGTGTATTGGGGTTTGCGTCCATGATATTTACCCTGCCGCTTAGCTAAGGTAATTCCTTGCTGCTGGCGCTCAATGATTCGCTTACGTTCACTTTCGGCCTGGTACTTATAGAGTTCAATAATCAAGTTGGTCATCAGTTGACGTAAATTTGGGTCAGCAATCCCTGTCATGGACGGCAAATTTAACACATCTAAGGTGGCCCCCTTATTTTGAATGGTGTTCATGATCTTAGTTAAATCCTGGTTGTTTCTGCCTAAGCGATCTAATTCAGTGACCAGGACAATATCACCCTCACGAATATAGGCCAGCATTTTTTGCAGTTCTGGCCGATTAGTGTTTGCCCCACTTAATTTATCCGTAAATAATTTATCAACGTCTTTTAAAGCCGCTAACTGTCGATCTAAATGTTGCTCCTTGGAACTCACACGCGCATAACCGATTTTAGCCATTCTAATTCTCCTTTTGGACAGTTCTAATGAACATTTGTAATTCCTAGTATAGCACAGAAATAAAAAAGGCCAATAGGGTATACTCTAGTGGACATTTTTTTGCTTCAAAGGATTTGTTTTATAAGCACTATTTCTGTCTTTTACTAAACTTGGTAGACCCTTAATTTTTCTGTATAATGGATTAAGTAGAGAAGTTAAGGCGGTGGCGAAACTGGAAGAAGGTGGTGCTTATGGTGTTAAACCTTAAAGCCCATAAATCCTAACGAAAGGAGTAGCCTAAGTGTCCGTGTCGGACGCTTTACAATTAATGCTGGCTTTCGGTACCTTTATCGTGGCCTTAATCGCATTAAGTGTTGAGCTGATCAAAAGTCAGCAAAAAAAATAACCGCCTTAGCTCTGGCAAGCTAGCGGTTATTAAATGTCGTTAAAATCTGCCACCGTCTTTAACGGCTCTACATGGGAAGTCCTGTTCACTCGGGACTTCCTTTTTCCTACCTACATTATAGCATGACTTAACCAAACTGGCTACCGTTTCAGACTTTGATCAGGTTCAGGATCGGGTTGTTTGATCTTGGGATTTTGTTTAGCAAAATCCTTGCAACTGCTTTTGCGTTCGTTTACTGATTTCTAGGTGCACCTCATGTAACTGGTTTTTTAGTTCTGATTTTTGTTGTGGATCAGTCGCTTGTTGAACTTTTTGTTGCAAGTCTTGATACGCCCTTATTAAGTTCCTGGGCTAATCGCTTTTTTAGATCATGTTCAGGTTCTTTTGTGCTTTCTGTATCTATAAAATGTTTTAAAAGTTATATCACTATTTTCCATTCCTCCGGGTATCTGCGTTTTATTTTCGGCACCTGAATCAGTCTGGCTTAATAAGTTTTAAAGATTTTTATTAATTGGTCTATTGAACTAGCATCATCGATTTGCTGTAAAATAAATAAATTTAAACGATGACTGGCTTCATTGATATCAGGCACTAATAGTTTTCCCTTTTCTGTTAATGATAGAATTCTTCCTGCGATCTTTCTTATTTACTAACTTATCAACGAAACCTTTATTAATTAAGGATTGGACCAAACGACTCGGAGAGCCTTTTTCACAGATTAATAATTGACCAAGTTCCTTTAATGATAGTGGACCTGATTGAAATAGAATCAATAACACTTCCGCTTGATTAGTAGTAAGCCCGTAAGTACTAAGCATACTGTTGAATACGCTGGTTGATTCACGTTCACTTCCTTTAATTAAAAATCTCAAAAGCTCGACTTTTTTTTCTGTTAACATACGAAAATCTCACACGCTCCTCACGCCATTAGTTATTTAAAACCATTTTACCGGAAAAGTGTACAGATTTCATTATATTTAATTGACATGTATTTAATTTGAGAATATTATGATAATCGATGACATGTCATGCATGACGTGTCATCGATTATTAAAGGGGGGGAACATTTTTATGGATGTTAATGATATTCTAGGGAACTATGAGACTCGCTATTTTGGTGCTGGGCACAAACATACAACTTATGCTATTGCTGACGTGAAAAAAAACACTAAAGGAAATTATGTTGCTTTAGCCAGTCTTGATTTTAATACAGATCAATGGTCAACAAAAATGGAATCCAACAAGTAGCGCATGTTAGTACTATAGATGCCATTACCTTAAGTTGCTTACTGATTGAAAAAGTAATAACCTCATTAAATTTGGACAATTATTTTATCAGAAATTTGATTTTAAGGCTGGGCGCAGTGCTATTGAAGATATCAAAAATATTGATATGGAGGTTATGAACCTTATTATCGATGAACCTACAATTTCTTTTAAAACCATACTTGAGGGAATGAAAGTATCAATTGTACTCAAAAAAAGTGAAACCTATAAGCAAAACAATTCTGATTTCACTAACTCTGCCAGCTTCTTAAATAATCATTTAAAAGATACTCATTTAGATATTAATGAAATTAATTATTTGGGTGATTCTGGACTTTCGGCCAGCGTTAATCGCAAACGAAAGCCACAAGCTACATATCATGGATTAGGAAGCTGTCTTCAAGATCATTTATCACTATTAGAATGGTTAATTGTATTTTCACAAATTGGTGAAATTATGGCATACAACTATGATCATATATCTCGCCAATATTCAAATAATTTGTGGATGAAGCATGTAACGGCCACATTTAATGAAAAAGCTACATTAAGTTATCCTATCAAAACAATTAGTGAAATTACCAAAGCCTCTATCATTAAAATGAAGGGAAATAGTTGGCGGATTCTTAAAGAAAAAGGCTCTGATATTAATAACGAAGTGTTTTTTGAAGCTAAAATTACGCATCAATTACCGCAATAGGAGGAATACATGACAACCTTAAGTAAAAATAAACGAATTGTTATTTCGGGAACTTATTCAACTGGAAAAACAACTACAACAACAGCGCTTTCAATTGTTACTGGCATTCCTATGATCAATGCTCTTTCCGCTCGAGAGATTCTCACAGATTTATACCCTGGAAGAAGATTTCAGGATATGACAGCTACTGAATTAATGGCTCTAGGATTAAAAAGATTTGAAGAGAGAATTCGAGCAGAAGAACAGGCTCTATCTCAATATGATGGCTTTATTTCTGATGGATCTGTACTTAACGAATGGATTTATGGAACAGTCAGAATGAAAGTCGGAATTAATCCAGGTTCAACTCTGCCACATCGTATTGCTAAGAGAATTACCGGTTTTACCTCTAAACCTTTTGTAAATAAATACCTTGAAAGTTACGGAGTTGTAGTAAACAAGCATGCAAGAAACTGGTATACAGATGTCATTCATACCAATAGAATTTCAAATGGATCCAGACGGACATCGACCAGTTTCAGAAAAATATCGTAGATTATCAGACCAAGAAATCATAACTTCATTCAAAAATCTTGGTTTTTCTCCGTATCCTGTAAAGGGATCTATTCCGGATAGGTTAGAGGCTATTATTAGCCATCTTGGACTTACTAAAACAATGTCTATAGATAAAGCTATTGAATTAGCTCAACAACAAATTAAGAAAAAATAGGGAAGCCGTCTCTCAACGGATTATTGAACAATATCATGAGCCAACCTTAAAAGAAAAAATTAAATTAATGACCAAGTATTAATGAAAGGAGCAACTAATGATTAAATTTTCTAATATCAGCAAAGAATACCACGTTGGTACCCAGTTTGTAAAAGCACTTAATCAAGTTAACTTTGAAATTGAACCTCACCAGCTTACTGTAATTTTAGGACCATCTGGATCAGGTAAAAGTACCCTTTTAAATATTTTAGGCGGTATGGACCGACCAACAAAAGGAGACATCAGTTTTAATGACCAACAGGTTAATAAATTGAATGATCATGACTTAACATCATATCGAAGAAAAGTGGTCGGTTTTGTTTTCAATTCTACAATTTAATTCCAAGTCTAACGGCATTAGAAAATGTTGCAATTGCAGCACAGCTTAATAACAATGATGACTTATCCGAAAACTATCTCAAATCAGTTGGACTTGAAGAACGAATGAACAATTTTCCAAACCAGTTATCTGGAGGAGAAATGCAAAGAGTTTCTATTGCTAGAGCTTTAGCAAAAAAGCCTAAGCTTTTATTATGTGATGAGCCAACGGGTGCGTTAGATTCAACTACCAGTATGAAATATTAGGCATTTTACAAATATTGCTAATACTACAGACACTGCCGTTGTTATGGTTACGCATAATCCGGAGTTTGAACGCTATGGCAATCGAATTATTCGACTAAAAGATGGTGAAATAGAGTCAATCAATGACAATGAACAGCCATTACTGGTAGGTGAACAGGATAAATGAAATTTTAAATAAAAAACTACTACGTGATGTTAAAAATAACTGGGCACAATTTTTCTCAGTTTTCCTAATGGCTTTGTTGTCTATTGTTGTTTTTGTCGGACTTCAGGGAGCTTGGCACGGCCTACAGGACAGTGTAGGTAGCTTTATTAATAAATCAACATTAGCTAATTACTGGACGCAAAGTAGTTCTGTTACTAATACCGACTTAAAAAAAATAAAATAGTCTTTCGGAGTTTCGAACGCTCAACGTGGTACAAGGCTTCAAGTAAAGCAAAATAAACATTATGTGATTATTGATGCCTATGAGCATCCTATTTCGCAATCTTATGTCATTAAAGGAAAAAAGTACAATAATCAAAGTGTAAATGGAATTTGGATTAACAAAGAGTACGCTCAACATCATCATTTAGCTATAAATGATACGTTGAAATTCTCCGTAAATAAGCGAACCGTACTTTTCAAGTCAAAGGAATAATTCAAAATCCCACTCGTATTTATTTTACAGGTACACAGGAATTTATTGCTCCTAACTATTCCAACTACGGCTATGCTTACGTTTCCCCACGTGCGTTAAAAGCACAATTGAATTACCAAGTTCCTTATAATATTGTAGAAATCAAAGGAAATCATCACAATATGCGCAAGGCAACTGAAACAATTTTTGGAAAAAGATTAGTATCATTTAACTCTCGGTCAACTCTTCCAGATGTTTCAAATGCACTAGATCGTGTTGGACAGATTCGTAATCTTTCCTACTTATTCTCGTTTATTTTCATTCTATTAGCTATACTAGCAATGTATACCACCATACAAAGACTGATTAAAAGCCAGTATGATATAATCGCAACCTTCAAAGCCCTTGGTTTCTCTAACCTTCGAGTTGGGCTTCATTATGCTAGTTTTGGTTTATTCGTAGGAGGATTAGGATCTCTAACAGGCTTAATAATTTCACCTACCATTTCATGGTTCGTTTTGAAGAGTCAACAACAAATGTTCTCTATCCCCCATTGGAATATCTCCTACACATATAGCGCGGTCTTTGTCGTTTTAGGTGTTATTTTAATTTGTATTTTGTCAGCCTTTCTAGCTGCTAGAAGTGCTACAAAAGGGCTCCCTGCTATCTTTCTTCGTG
>NZ_CP044413.1:0-44217 GCF_009834385.1 Lactobacillus sp. JM1 | reverse complement strand
TTGGAACGATAACAACAATCAAGATGGAATCCGCCCAAGTTCAATCACCGTGAACTTGTTGGCTAACGGTCGGCAAGTTGCAAGTAAGACGGTTAGTGCTAGTGATAACTGGCAATACAGTTTTGACAACCTAGCTGCTTACGCTAATGGTCAGAAGATCACCTACACGGTAACAGAAGATGCAGTTGCTGGGTACACCAGTACTGTTGATGGTTACAACGTAACCAACAACCACACTCCTGCCACCGTCAAGGTATCTGGAACCAAGACTTGGAACGATAACAACAATCAAGATGGAATCCGCCCAAGTTCAATCACCGTGAACTTGTTGGCCAATGGTCGGCAAGTCGCAAGCAAGACGGTTAGTGCTAGTGATAACTGGCAATACAGTTTTGACAACCTAGCTGCTTACGCTAATGGTCAGAAGATTACCTACACGGTAACGGAAAATGCAGTTGCCGGGTACACCAGTACTGTTAATGGTTACAACGTAACCAACAACCACACTCCTGCCACCGTCAAGGTATCTGGAACCAAGACTTGGAACGATAACAACAATCAAGATGGAATCCGCCCAAGTTCAATCACCGTGAACTTGTTGGCCAATGGTCGGCAAGTCGCAAGTAAGACGGTTAGTGCTAGTGATAACTGGCAGTACAGTTTCGACAACTTAGCCGCTTACGCTAATGGTCAGAAGATTACCTACACGGTAACGGAAAATGCAGTTGCCGGGTACACCAGTACTGTTGATGGTTACAACGTAACTAACAACCACACCCCTGCCACCGTCAAGGTATCTGGAACCAAGACTTGGAACGATAACAACAATCAAGATGGAGTCCGCCCAAGTTCAATCACCGTGAACTTGTTGGCCAATGGTCGGCAAGTCGCAAGCAAGACGGTTAGTGCTAGTGATAACTGGCAATACAGTTTTGACAACCTAGCTGCTTACGCTAATGGTCAGAAGATTACCTACACGGTAACGGAAGATGCAGTTGCCGGGTACACCAGTACTGTTGATGGTTACAATATTACTAATACCCATAATCCGACAACACCTAAGAAGCCCCAGGTTCCTAATAACCCGACAACGCCTAAGGAACCTCAAGTCCCTAATAATGGGAATAAGGTAACACCAAAGGCTTACACTCAAGGTAAAACCTACGAAAAAACAGGTAAATTACCTCAAACAGGTAATGAATCATCAATGGGTATGATGTTAATTGGACTAGTGACGTTATTGCTAAGCTTGGGTTTAGTAGTTATAAATAGATTTACTATTTGATCATGATTGAATGATCGTAAGCACTCCACAACGAACCGGGTTGAATCTTAACCATTGATGGTATCTCAGATCCCTGGGTTCAAACAAAAATAGCGGGCGACCAACGCAATTTTCTGCGTTAGTCGCCCGCTTTAGTTTCTCTATTAAACACGACACATGGCCTGAATTTCTGGAGCCCCCGGTAAATAAGCCTCAATATCTGGCGTGTTACGTTGCGTGTGGACCGTTAAGCTTGAAGATATAGTTGGGTGCTTTTTAGTTAGACGCGGTTAACCTTCTGGCTCACCTTGGAGGCAGGGGTGACTTCGAGCGGGTCCCGCCAGAAGGCAAGGGCCGCGATGGCGTTGATGATGTAGTAAACGTACTTACCAATGTTAGCGAAGTTGCCCTGAATTCCGGCCTTCGCTAACTGAATAAAGTCGTAAAGGACCCAGAACTTCCACTGCATTTCAAACTTCATGGCGTTGAGGACGTTAGCACCCAGGCTCAAGCCAAAGGCGATAACGGTGATCCAGAAGAGGGGGTCAGTAAGGCTGTTCGTCCAGCCAATGTAGTTGGTTCCAAACGAGAAGAGCAAGGATAGGATGAACATGCCGATGATGGTGAGCACCCCTTTAGCGCCCGTCATTGGCTTGGAGCTCTTGTACTTCTCAGTCCGCTTCCAGTGTTCGATCGCCACCGTGTAGATGATGAAGGTCACTGGGTAAGTGATGACGGCTGCCTGGTTTCCCAGAATGTAATCAATCGTCCCGGAAAGCACCACGTTCGCGATCCCAACCACGTTCCCCAGGTTATTCATCCGGCCGGTCAGCCGGGTTGAATAAATCGAGAGAATCGAATTGATAATCGAGATAATTCCAAAGGGAACGAAGACCGTCCAGTGGCCCCAATGCGTGACGTCAGCAAGGGTTTCGGTTAGGTAACCAGAAGCAATTGAGATGGCAACGACAATCAGAACCCCAAGCAAATCAAAACTCTTCGACTTCGCAATCTTCTGTAACATAAAAGTTACCTCCTTTTGTTTTTAACGTGGCGTTACTTCGAGCTGAAGTATTTCGGATGCAACCCACGAAGAATAGGGGAATAAAGTGATTCCCCTATTGGTGGTTAGTGATAGCACACACAATTATAAATGTCAATGTTCGATGAAAAATGAATTAGAATTAACGATTGGTGGTGTTGGGAACGAGAGTGTCAAGAATGTTGTGTAAAAAAGGAAACTTCACCCGCATGAATTGGCAATTCTAAAACATAAGGGGTATTGTACGAGAGGGCTTGCTACTTATTTCATTTCTTATGAGTTCATATACCAAAATTCGCTACCGTTTGTTAGTAAATAATTATTCAACCATTTAGTAAAGCCAATGTGGAAATATTTATTTGATTCATCAGGATATAATAAATAATCTTCTTGGTTTTCATATCGTTCCAAATTAAGTATTAGTTGACCGATATCTTGTAGTTCTAGAATTGGGAGAAGTTTATCCCACTCCGGGTAAAATCCTGAGCTTCTTAAAAATTCTCGCCAATGTAATACTTCTTGAATCGAATAGATTTTACATTTTTGGATATACTTTCCATCAGTAAATAACTCTGCACCATTTATTTGACTTATAAAGGCTAAATAATCGTTGGGAAGAGAGTAATTAATCTTATCAAACTTTTTTAAATCAGCCTGAGTTGCTTTAGCTTTTAATCGAAAACCAACATTCATTGGTAAAGATCCAGAAACATAAATTTTATAGTTACTAACTTGAGACATTGTTTTGAGAGAATTTACAATTGAATCTATTTCCATATATTTAGCACCTTAATAGTTTCTAAACCAACTTGTTATTAAATAATGATTTGCATTGGGAATAGGGAGTAAATTATTAAAATCATCTGTACCACCATAAATTCTTGGACGAATATGATGAATTTGTCGAGCAGACCACCAATCAGCAGATTGAGTACCATAAGTAGCATTAAATTGATTAATAAAAGCTTGGCGTCCATTCCAACTAGGAGACTGACCTAGCCGAGTCCAATCTGTTCTAAGCGGAGACTCTGCATCTTTATGCGAGACTGGATCAACATATTCTGGGAAATTCTGGGCTAATTTATTTTGTAATTCAATAGGTCCTTGAGTTATGGGATAAAAAGCAACATTCCCCGAAGTAGACTTTAAAGACATCCAGTTTATTTAATTTTACCATTTGTACAATCCCAAACCAGATCGTATTAGCCTTTGCGCTTGCCGTTGGTTTTGTGAACAGACTTATTCTTTCGCACCAGCGTGGTAGAGTGGATCCGTTGCTCATCGTGGTTATTGTGTAAAGGTAGATCACAATGCTCAAAGATCTGGTAACCCCGGTCCTTTAGATTAAGGGCATTGTTAATCACATTGCGTAATAATTTTAACGGTGATTTCTTGATTGTTGCCTCGATTAACTAGTCGGCTTTGTGTTTCTAGGGCGTTAGCTTTTCACAACCGGGGTCTTAAAAAGATCATTCAAGGCTTCAGACATTGTTGGATGAGTATAGATCATGTCGCGTAATCTTTCGTAAGGTAATTTGGCCTTCATTGCCAATGCAATTAGATTGATGGTTTCATGAGCCTCAGCGGCATACAATGTTGCCCCTAAAATAAGGTGTGTTTTTTGATCAACGATTACCTTATAAAGCCCGCGTTGATCCTCCAAGACCCGGGCCTTTGGAATCGCCTTAACTGATAGCTTGAAAGTTTGAAAGTTATAACCTGCGCTCTTGGCCTGACGTTCATTTAAGCCAACGTTGGCCAGCGGTGGATTTAGGAATGAAGCAGTTGGTATTACCGATCGATCAGCCGTTGAGCGATTCCCCTTACCAAACAATTGATCTATGATAATACGAAAATCATCCAATGAGACATAAGTGAACATAGGACCACCATTAACGTCCCCTAAAGCCCAAATGTTTTGTACTGTAGTTCTTAAATGATCATCGACCTGAATAGCACCGCGATTGGTTAAAGCAATATCAGTATTTTCTAGTCCTAAACTACTTACATTAGGCCGCCGACCGACTGCAACTAATAGCGCATCAAATTCCGCAGTGTTAGTTTGATCACCTTGTTGATAATATAATGTAACCTTCTCACCATTATCTTTTACTTGCGTTAGTTGAGTCTCCAGTTTAATCTCGATCCCTGCGTTAGTCAGATCTGTTACGACCTCGGTCGCAATATCAGGATCTTCGCGCTCTAACAATCTGGTATGTTGGTCGAAAATCGTTACATGTGTACCAAAGGAATTAAACATTCCAGCAAATTCAAGGCCAATATAACCGCCGCCAATAATTGCTAGTCGTTTCGGTTGTTTCTTCAATTCCATAGCTTCTTTAGACGTAAAAATCCGCTGACCGAATTCTAGCCCTGGGATTGATGGCCAATTTGGAACCGCTCCAGTATTAATGAAGATGCGTTCACCTCTCACCTTCTTAGTCGTTCCATCACTCATTACGACTGCCAAAACATAATTGTCGATAAAACGGGCTGACCCATCCCAAACCGTTGCTAGTGGCTCATCAGCCACCATGTGATAGTTTTTGTTTCGCAACTGTCTAGTCATCTCACCACGCTTATTAACTGCCGTAGTAAAGTCTAAGCCACGTTGACCATTTAAAATTAAATTTTTAGATGGTAGGCAGCCAACATTGATACAAGTTCCTCCGTACATTTGTTTAGACCGTTCGATCAGAAGCACGGTCTCGTCATGCTGCGCCAAGTACTTAGCTAATGTCTTACCTGCCTTACCAAATCCAATAATAATATTTTTAAATTTATCCATTGTTTTACCCGCCTTTTACTAGTCATTTATTATTGTACTTATTATAAGTAAGTAAAGTGCCAAAAGCAATTTGTATGCTCAATCATCTGTTTATCTGACTTGGCTTTATAGTCATCATTTCACCATCTTATTTGTCTTTTACCACAGTTTTCCCTCTAGTAGCTGATTTTGTGACCTTCTTTACTTTTATAATCGTACTGTCTGGTAGGGTTTGCGCCCGCTCTTGGACCGCCCTACTGGACGCTTGTCATTTCCCATTGCAGCAGTTTTATTAGCCTTGCTTGCTGACCTTGCTAGTGTTGTAGCTTTCCTTTGCTGTCAGGAGCAGTTTTATTGCTCTTGGTTGATTTTTAATTTCCTTGTATAATGGATTGAGCAAGAAGTTTTAAGGGCGGTGGCTGTCTTTTCCCTTGTGAGGTGAGGCCCATGGGAACATGGAATAATCTTCAGGAAGGTTTCACAGTCGATGAGCGTCTTCCAGACACTCTCGTTGATGTTGCTGTTTGGCACGTTTTTGATCGCGCTCCTCAGCTATATCGACAAGCACCACAAATAAAAAAGCCGCCCTGTGTAACTTTGGTAGAGATCACAGGACGAGCTAAAATCGTTTATTAAATTTCTGCCACCGCCTTTGAAGCGGCTTGCATGGGAAGTCTTGTTAGCGCAGGACTTCCTTTTTCTGTTTATATTATAGCATGACCTTTAAAAACTGGCTAACGCTTTAAACTTTGATCAAGTTCGGATTTGGGTTGTTTGATTGACGGATTTTCTTCAGCAAAGGCTTGCAGCTGTTTTTGCGTTCGCTTACTGATTTTCTGGTGTATATCATTTAGTTTATTTTTTAGTTCTGATTTTTGTTGTGGGTTCCTTGCTTGCTGAACTTGTTGTTGCAAGCTTTGATATGACTGATTAAGCGCTCGGGCTGATAGCTTTTTTAGATCATGCTCAGGCTCTTTTTGGGCTTCTTGTAAGCCTAATTGTTTGGTTAACCCGTCGCTAAGCTCAATCACTTTGTTGCTCACTTGCTGGATCTCACTTAAAGCACTATGGATCACGGCTTTATCTTTGGCCCAGGTAGCTACATAACCGAGTGAATAGTTACTGGTATCAACGCCAATATTTTGCATAGCGACATAGGCGACCGCTTCGGCCTGGGTTTCTTGATAGGCTCGCGGGCGATCTTTAAAGGCTGATTTTAAGCCGTGTAGCTGGCTATGCGCATATTCGTGATATAACGTCTTCAGTTTTAAGGCGTTGTCGGGCTCATCACCGCCAATGACGATTTCATTAGTGTTGGGTTGAAAATAGCCTTTAGCGCCACCAAGTTCTGACAGACTTTTTTCACTGACTTTAATATCAGTATTGTTATTCAAATAATCTTTGAGTTCATTGTACAGGTTAGTAACATTTTTATGATCCACTAAATTTTCTTTGACAAAATCCTTGGCACTTAGGACTGGTTCGCCGCTTGTCTGTGATATGTCAAATACTGGAATATAGCGATAACCAACTATGGCTTTTTCTTCGGTCGTATCAAGTCTTTTCTGATCCTCTGGAGTTAGTTTTTTAATAATGGGAGCCGCAATCCGAATTGCTTTCTCTCCTCGGTTGACGGTGCGGTTAAAAGCCGTCTGCCATTGCTTAAAACCGGCGACTTGAGTAGCTTGAGGATTTTGCGCATAAATTAAATCAATGTTTCTGGCGCTATAATGATGGAATTTAGCCAAGGTATTGAGAACGTGTTTAGAATCTTTTCAAGAGTATTCGCAGGAAGGCTAAGCTAATCATCATCTTACTGGTGTTCAGCTTTCGCTCACAATTGCGCCAGAGGCGCCGATATTTTCCTAGCCAGCTAAAACTGCGTTCGATAACCCAGCGTTGCGGGGTCACTTGACCGTGCCTAAGGTCACTCTGTTTAGCAATAATGACTTCAGCGTTAATCATTGCCTGAACTGATTGAGCAAAGTTGTTACCAGTATAACCACCATCGGCCATTACTCGTTGAACCAGGTCAAACTGTGATTTGTTTAACGCCAGTAGCGCATTGGCGCCATCACGCTCAGAAACATTGGCGGTTGTCACATGGACTGCCATCGGCAGCCCATTGATATCTACAGCAAGATGGCGCTTAATCCCACTCACCTTTTTACCACCATCGTAGCCGCTACTTTCAGCAGGATCGGTATTCTTGACACTTTGAGCATCTAGAATGATGAACGATGTATAAACTGAACGCTTCTGAGCCAACCGATGTTGGCTGACAATTTTTTTAAAACCTTATCCAGAGGAGTGATACCAGCAGGAGATGGCGTTTTAGTCCAAAGTAACCAGTAATAATAGACGGTTTCCCATTTAGGAAAATCACTGGGTAAATCGCGCCAAACGCACCCATTTTTCAAGGTATAAAGCAGGGCACAAAAGATATCATATAAATCAACCTTTCTTGGCTTAGTCCGCTTACGTATGCCTTCTAGATCTGTCCGGATTAGTTCAAATTGTTCACGAGAGATGTCGCTACTATAATGGTGTGCAAAGCTTTTCATGGATTAAAAACTCCTGTTTTTGATCTAATTTAACTAAAATCAAATCGAATGTCAAAGTATCCAAACACGTTCTGAGGTACTGTTTAAATCGGTCACTATCGGTTAATTTTAGGATTTGTTGTTCAGCCTGGGCGACTAATTGTGCTTTCCAGGCTTTAACATCTGCTTTACTCGGCATTGTCTACCCCTCCTCATCTTCAAAAATATCATTCAATATAGGGGCTACGTTGATTTGAACTGGGGTCGTGCCATAAAGGGCAACGTAGCCATCGGCTAATTTTTGCCAGGCCACTTGATAATAAGACCCATTTCCAGTAATTTCTTTTAAATACTTATAGGCTCCTTTAGTCTGCAAAACTGGTAATTCACTCCCAATGACTGCTAATTCGTTATCCATATTTATGATCTCCTTTGTTTTGCTAATCTCACCCGTTGTTTAGGTTTACTTTTAGGGTTGTAAAAGTGAACCTAAATGACGGGTTCACCAACCGGAATAACGTGAAGGGCGGTAGGCAGGTTCTAATCAAAATCAAAACTTAATTTATGGCCGTCAAGCTTTAACTTGGCGTCAAACGACTTTCCTTTTTTGCTCTTGAAACCCTTTAATTTACTCGTTTCCCCCTTGGTGACCAGCGCTTTAATTGCGGTCTTCCCGAGGGTCTTACTGCTCCATTTCTTGGGCAGGGTAAAGCTTTCGCCTTGCTTAGGCTTTACAATGTAAAACTTCTGTTTATTTAAAACGGTCGCCTGCGGTGTTTCTAAGAAGACCTCGTCGGACTTTTGTACTTGCTGTTGGTGATTGATTTGTTGCTTAATGGCTGCATTGCCGGTTAATTGTGTGGGAACATCAGCGATTAACTTCGCCACAAACTTCTTAATCTGGCTCAAAAAGTTATCTGGGGTGCGTTCTTCGGTACTGATTTGCTGTAATGCTTGCTCCCATTTAGCCGTCATTTCTGGACTAGTTAGCAAGGGTTCGAGTTCGACCGCTTTACATAAAGTAATTCCGGCTTCACTGACGTGTAGCTTATTCTTTTCAGTAACTAAATAGCCACGTTTCTTCAATATCTCAAGCACATTTGCCCGGGTTGCACTCGTCCCAATGCCTTGCACGTCTTTGAGAATTGCTTGGGCTTCTTCATCATCAAGCGTTTTACCGGCCGTCTTCATGGCAGTGATTAATGTACCTTCGGTAAACGGTGCTGGTGGGGTCGTTTCTTTTTGCGGTGTTTGCAGATTTGCTTGAACTTGGTCGCCTTGGTGAACGATCGGTAGGGTGGCTGCTTCTTGCTGGTCGGCTTTGTGATCATCAAATAAAGCTTGCCAACCTTGCTTAGTTGGCACCTTACCGGTTGCTTTAAAATTGGCGTCGCCAACCTGGGTGATAATGGTGGTTTCTTCGTACTCGTACGGATCAGCAAACATCGCTAACGTCGTTCTTAAAACCAAATCATAGACCTGTTGCTGTAATTTAGGTAAGGACGCTAATTGATCTTTAGTCGGCACGACTTTAGTCATGATAATAGCGTAATGTTCTTCAACCTTTTTCCCATTGACGTAACGTTTATTTGGGGTGGTATTGGTTAAAGCGACTTGCTTAGAGACTAACCCCAGATACTTCGTCAGATTAGCCACTAAATAATCAAATTCTTCATCAGTGATATAAGCACAATCAGTTCGGGGATAACTCAACAACTTGGCTTCATATAAACTTTGAATAGCCGCTAAGGTTTGGCTGGCACTGGCATGATACCGTTTATTCATGGCACTTTGGAGACTAGATAGCGAGAATAGTTGGGGACTAGCTCGTTTTTTGCCTTGCTTTTGGACGTCCTTGATTAAACCGCCCTGTGAGCCTTTCTGAACGTGTTTAGCTTGCATGAATGTTATTAGCCCTGCTTCGTCTTTAAATCGCTGATAGGGGTCTAATTTTGCTACGAATTTTTGCTGATTAGCTAAAATTTCCGCATTTAGTTCAAAATAGGGTTCCGGCTTAAAGTTTTTGATCGCCTGGTCTCTTTGATAGACCATATACAAGGTTGGCGTCTGCACGCGACCAATCGAGTATACCCCGCGTACCCCGTTTTGTCTTAATAACAAAGTATATAAGGGACTACCATTCATGCCGATCAACCAATCGCTAATTTGACGAGTTTGAGCTTCTTTATAAGCCAAATAGTCTTTGTGCCAATCACCAAGATTTTTGAAGCCGGTAATAATCGCGTCTTTTTCCAAACTATTCAACCATAGTCGCTTAATGGTCTTCTTTTTAACGTCGATCTGGGCTTGGTTCATGATTGACCAGGCGATATTTGACCCTTCCCGACCACTATCGGTGGCCACAATAATAGTATCGGCTTTCGTTAACAGGTCTTTAACGACCTTGAATTGGGCTTTTTTACTAGCTGACACTTCAAACTTGTATTTGTCGGGAAAAATCGGTAAATTAGATAAGGCCCATTGCTGGTATTTCTGATCATATTTATCCGGTGTGGCTAATTCAACTAAATGTCCGAGACCATACGTCACAAGCGTATTTGCGGGCAAAACAGGGTCACTAACCGTATAGTAACCCTGTTTTTTTGTGCTCTTTTGAAAGGCTTGGACGTATGAACGGGCTTGACTGGGTTTTTCAGCTAAGATAACAGTGGTCATGTTCGTTCACTCCTTATAATTCAATTTCTGTTCTAATTCTGTTTTGCCTTGTTCGACCGCTTTTAACCAAGTTTCACGGCGCAATTTTTGTTGCTGCTCTATCGATTGTTGCTTTAAATATTGTTGATACCGGTTGATGGCTTTGAAATCTGCATAGGCTGACCAACGGAATAATAAGCCACCCAGCAGTAAAACTAAGGCCATTAGTGCAGTTCCTAAAAAATCGGTATGGTTCGCCGTGAAAAGCTCTTGGTATAAATCCATTAACATGAGGTAAATTCCCATCAAATAGAAGATCATACTAACTAAGGTATCAAAATAGTAAGACAGCTTAGTCCGCCGGGAAGGAGTTGTAAAAGGGTCGGTTCGCATATCTTTTTTGGCTTTTTCTAATAACCAGTGTGCGATTTTCTTCATAACTATATATCCTCCTAGTGGTTACGAAAATAATTTTGAAACATTCTCATGGCGCCTATACCAGTACTCTTAGTCACGCCGGTTGAAACCCAGAAATCTTTAACAGCATCAGGTGTTTTGACCACCAGAAAGCCGAATCCAATTGAACCAATAAAGGCAATGAACCCATATTTAGCCATATTAGTGAAACACCATACTGATAATGACATACAAAGTACCTGGCTAATAATGGAAGCATTGTAATAAATGTACTTCTTCCACCACGTACCACTATAATCAAAGCTTTCAGTCGCCATGCTCATTGCAGCTAAAGGAATCGTCAGATTGTACCAAGCCATATCAGCCACAAACGCACACATTTTAATAAAAAACACGACGGTTACGACAGTGAAGATTAGCAGAAATAAAATCTGTAAAGGTAGCGAAATGCCAACATCTTTTAGTCCAGGGACTTTATTCATGCCGGTAATTGATTTAGCAGTGAACTTCTGGTCAGAACTAAACATATACTTTAGCAGAGGCAAGGTAATTGAACCTTGAATAAAGCCCTGTAAAAACACGAAAACCGGAATCACGGCCGCTGATTTAATCCCGTCCATGATGATATTAGCCCAAGTAACATCGGTACTTTCGTCTGCCTCTTTTAGAATTGTCATCACAATGCGGCCAAGTACGACCACAACGACTAACGATGTCGCAAAGGATAGGAAGATAGCATACCACGTTTTAACAATCGGCAAGCTTTGATTGGCTTGGTCAATGATTGCCTTACAGATGTTGAATAAACCATCTAACAAACCAGACAGTAGCCATTCAAAAAACTTAGTAATCGCTCCCTGAACCAGTCCTGAAATATCACCTAAAACAAACATCTCTATCACTTCCTTTTTTGCAATTCAAAACTCCCTAATCCGTTATCTGCTTTAGCAGACTTATTAATTGCTTTAGCCTTATAACCATCGCTAATTTGAGTTAATTCAAACTTTTGATTTTTCTCATCATCAGTATTTACTTTTAAATATTCTTTACCGGAAGTATTGCTGACTGAATAAGTGGCATTTACATTCATCAAAGGGCTTTCAATAATCATTGTTTTTTTATTGAATTGGGTTTTGTAGCTTTGACCTTTTTGGTTGAGATACCATTTGTTACTTTGCAAATCTTGCGCTGTAGACTTCCCACAGGCGGTTAGACCGACAGCAATCAGCAACACTGTCATCACGGCGATTATATATTTGCGATATTTTTTCATTAATATGCCCTCCATTATCCAAATAAGTTGTTGTCGTCTTCTTCTGGCGCCTCTGTTTGACTATCTTTATTTGAAACTCTCTCTAAGTCGCTATCTAGGTTGTCCTGTTGTTGCTCCTCCTCTTTCTGAGACATCCTGTTTGCGGCTTCTTTTTGAGCGGTCTCCTTTAATTTTGCTTTCCATTTTTCTACCTTATTCTTAAAGTTGGTTTCCTGGCTGGCTTCTGGTTGGCCTTGATAATCGTTCTGCGACAAGTTAACCAAATGATCGGCTCCTGGAAATAGTTTAAATTGGAACGCTTTTGTCGCTTTGACTGGTCGCGCATTACTAAAGATTAATAAGCTCTGTTCTTCGGGCATACGCATGATTTCATCAGGTGTCATCAGCGAACGGCTCGTATAGCTGTAACTATCGCTCTTACTATGGCTTTCTTCCTTGCTGTGACTGGTACTCTCACTACCAGTTTCCACTTTCACGGTTGATTTTCCTAACAGATCACTAAAGTATTTAGCGGTCACATCATTAGCGGCATTCAAGCAAATTTTAACCGCATGATTACCTAAGATACTCTCAGCCTTTTCCTTGCCATACAAGGCTTGTAGCTGGGTTAAGGTCTGACAAATGGTCGTCACGCCAATACCGTACCCCCGGCACGTTGCTAGAAATTCTTCGTACTTGGGAAACTTCCCTAAATTGACAAATTCATCAAGGATAAAGTCGACTTGGTGAGGCAATTTAGCGTGATGATCGGCGGCTAATTTGTATAATTCATCAAACAATTGTGAGAAAAACAGATTGATGAAGCTTTCATAAGTGTTATCCATGACGGGGATAATCACGTATAGCACCACTTTGTCATTGCCGATCTCTTTTAAATCAAAATCAGAAAAGCTGGTAAAATCAGCCACTTCTTTGTCGACAAACTTCGAAATGGTCGCCAACAGGCTTTCAATAATGCTGG
Source organism: Lactobacillus sp. JM1 (assembly GCF_009834385.1). Taxonomy (NCBI): domain Bacteria; kingdom Bacillati; phylum Bacillota; class Bacilli; order Lactobacillales; family Lactobacillaceae; genus Lactobacillus; species Lactobacillus sp. JM1. The sequence goes on along the minus strand of NZ_CP044413.1, from coordinate 31,295 downwards.
CTTTCATTTCTCCTTTAGCCTTTTTGAAACCTAACTCATAAGCGCGTCTCGCTGGATCAGTCATGGTTAGATCAAGAAACAAGGTATCTAGCGGACTATCCGCACCCTTTTCCTCGGCTTCCACATCGTTTTCTTGCAACACTTGGGTCACACCCGCCAAATTTCGTTGTTCTGGTGACCGGTGGTTCATCACAAACAGGATTAGTGCCTTCAAAAGTTGGCGTTGGGTACTGAACCACACGTCTTTTTTACCTTCGGCATTTTCGCTTTGCACGATCTTGGTCGCCACGGTTTCGGCTTGAATATCGCGCTGAATATAATCAAAGGGGTTGTAGCGATCACTATGCGCCATGTTGGCAAAGTTGACGACATGCACTTGATAACCCTGGGCTAGTTTGATACCGGCCGTCTTTTCGTATAATTCACCTTTCGGGTCGGTTACGACAATACTGTTCTCCGTTTCATTAAACAGGTTGGTAATCACGACTGATTGGGTCTTATACGATCCTGGGCCCCCAACCACAAAGATATTCCGATTTGGTTTGGTGCTGTTATTCTGGTAAACAATCCGTTTATCCACGATCCCTAAAATTGTCCCATTCATGCGTTTACCTCCAATGTGGTTAGCTTTAGATGACTTTTCTGATTTACTTCTTTTTCATCTGTATTCTGATTAACTGATAAATGAAAGATAAAATGACTGTGATAACTGTAAATACAAAAGTAGGTGTGTTCCAACCCTGAAATAGAAACAAAACTATCGCAATTAACGACGTGATGATCGTAACTATTCGTACTAATAAATCTGGTCTGTTCATGCTTCTTACTTCCTTTCACTTGTCTGTCTTGGATTGTGTTTCTTGTTTTGTTAATGCCTCTAATATTTCTGTTGTAGTGCTCCTGTTAAACGCTGTGGTGAGGTCTTTAGCAGTGATACTAAAGTAATGGTCGCTCAATTCTTTTAGATTGCCCCAGGTCGCACTTCCGTGGGTTTCAGTGTCCGCAGTTTCCCACGATTTATGTTTGCTATTTCGTTTCAAGGCAAAATAGATGGTGTATAGGACCACGGCGACACTGACAATAATTAGTACTGGGTTCTTTTGGCCCAAATACAAGTTGTAATAGTGCCAAGGGTGTAGAGCTAATTGTTTTAATACGGTTGGCATATGATCCGCAAAGGTTAGCTTATAACGGGACAAGGCCATGACAGCGCCAGCTAAAATCTCCGCTAAATACAAGCCAATGATTAGTGTTAGTAAATACGGCCAACTAGCTTTAATGCTGTTTAATAATTTGTCTTTCATCTAATCACCTACTATCTGTTTAATCCTTTTTTGGTTAGTGCCGGTGTACCGTTGCTTGCCATGGATCAAGGTTGGGACTGACGTTAATTGATATTGCTGAATGTAGTGCCAATTCTGCGATTGATTCATGTTAATAAAAACAACGTTATGGCTAATGACGTTGTGCCAATAGATTCGGTGAAAAATAGCTTGGCAGTCCGGGCAATCATCACGATAGAAGAACAACACTTTTTCAGGGTGCTTAGCCAGCGTCACAACTGGCTGCTGTTTTTCCACGTGATTGACGTATTGATGACCAGCAAACCCGCTAACGGCTAAAACCACCACGATTACCGCTAGGGCCTTACCAACCCGCTTAATTAAGGTCACTGGCTTTAAAGCTACTACCTAAATTTTGGACTGCGGTAATTCGATCCGTGGTGGTATCGAAGGTCACCTGATAAAGTACCGTCGCCTTTTGCCAGTCGTTGTCGCAACTCTTACTTTCGTAACTGACAACGGCCAAGCCCTTCATATTTGGGCCCTGCTTACTTTGTGTATACAGGTTCAGCTGATCTAATTTGGCTGAAACACTATTGCTGTCACCATACGTGCCCTTATTTGAAAAGTATTGCTGATATAGCTTGTCGGAAATCAAGTCTTTCACGCCATCTTTACGCTGGCCGTAGGTCTTGGGCTTAAAGTTATTCATGACCTTAAAGAACTTTGTGACCACTGTATTGAAGCTAATTTCAGCCGGACTTTTATCTTTATTATTTTGGTAGGTCTTATAACTGTCAATTTGGGTGCTCAATAACTGCTTTTGTTGGTTGGCTTTAGTCAATTGCCGGTTAACTTGTCGCTTCTGCTGTTGTAAGCGACTGATCTGCTGTTGTGCCTGTTTAACTTGGCTATGTTGATAGGCATTCGCCCCTAATGACATGATTAAGATCAAACTACCAATCGCAATACTTAAAACCACGCTACGCTTCATTTGCTGGTTCCTCCTTACTTCTTGATTGGCCGGGCTAACGTTACATCGCTACCACTTAGTAAGCTATAAAAGGCGGTGCCAAAAGTGCTTTCGTTAACCTTATCGCCGACGCCACCTTGTTCAATGATCTTAGTGGCTTTACCTTGCCATTTATCTAGCAGAATGGCAGTGTGACCGTTGTTTCCGGCTCCCGCACCTTGATTGACGATGACAATATCGCCGGCCTTTGCGTCATTTTCACTGATCTGTTTCAGATATTGATGGCTGCCTTTGGCGTCACTGGCCATTGATCCGGTAAACCAGCCCATGTTGGCCGGTACCTTGTAACCAGCCTTATTCAAGGCTAACCAGACAAAGCCTGAACAATCTGTCCCACCGGTTTTGTTAGGATTCTTTAAATCGCTACCTAAATCGGGGCTAGGGTGGGTTTGAACATAATAGAAGTCGCCCTTCATACTTTCCGCGTTTTTAACAATGCTGCCACCGGAATAGCTCGGGTCACTATCACAACCTAACTCGGTCAGATCGCCGGAACTTGCATTATCTAACGTATTACCGGCCACGGGATCACTTGCACCCAACACGGAATACCAATGATCGGCATAACCGTATCTTTGGCTTAAATACCATTGTTCCGGGTTCTTACTCATACCCTCATAATCCATTAACCATTCTTTGGTCGCTTTATGCACATCTGTATATTTAAATATCTGCTTGTTTGACGCATAGTAACTACTGTTCAATTCTTGATCGAGATAGTCCAACTGCACGCCAAGGTTCGTCGCTGGTTTGTTTTCTTTGTGGGCTAAGTCTTCCAGCTTATCCTTTCGACCTCCTAACCACTGGGCTAATCCCGTGGCCCCGGAACTTGAATTAACGGACTTGGGATCAAGCCGACTTTCCAGTTGTAAGACCCCCAAGATACCGGCGGCCGCTTGTGGGGTCGCACCATATTTTTGTTTCCAGTGCGCATAGATATTTTTGGCATTTTCTGTCATGCTCTTACTATCTAATTGCGTCTCTGTGGTGGTTGAGTTATCACAACTGTTTTCTTGCAATTGACCAGTAAGCGCGGCGATTAACAAGATAATTAGCAGAAGGGCGCCACCCACAATATAAGCAATCAATTTCCACTTCTTTTTCTTATATTCAAATGACAATACCTGCATTTAATCACCCACTTTGTGCTTGGCCTGATCGACCTTTTTTTGGGCCGCCTGCTGATCGTTTTGGGCATTCGTTAAATCAGACTTGGCTGAATCCACCTTCTTGTCTTTATCCTTATCTTTACTATCATCAATTTTGTTGGCGTCATCTAACTTCTTTTGGGCGTCGCTAACTTCTTTCTTAGCAGAGTTGAGACTTAATAGCGCTTTGAGGTACTTAGCTTTAGGACTGTTCACGCCGGCTAACTTGGTTTGGACGGTCTGGGCGTCTTGCGTATCGTTATGGGCTAGGAAGGCTTGTCCCATTCTCAATAAAACATCAGCGTTCGTCGTAAAGGATAATTGGTTATTGAGCGTATTAGTGTTATAGTTAACAATCGCTTTTTCGAGTTTCAATTGGTCTTTTTGCTTACTTGTCGCCTTAGTGGGTAACTGCCAATCGGCCACTTGACCGCTATCTTTTTTGGCATAAGCCGCATTAACAACCTTGTTCAACTGACTTGGGTCAACGTTTAAGGCTTGCTGATACTGTTTGTGTTTTAAGAATGTTTGAACTTGACTGTTCTTGCTATAACCAGCTTTCTGCATGGCCTTTTTTGCTTTCGACCATTGGTGATTGTTTAAAGCCGTCTGAATTTGGTTATTGTACTTTAAACGAGTAACTTGGGCTTGGTTCTGGTTAGCTAAGCTTTGATACTTTCGTTCGTCACTTTTATGAACTAAGCCGACAGCCAAAACGGCCACAATCGCCACCCCGGCCACGCTCAACCATAATCGTTGTTTGGTTTTCTGTTGGGCGGTTTCAACTTCCTGCCATTCGTGATAGCTCACGAAGTCCTCAATGCCGTTAACCACTTCCGTTAACTCATTTAACGACGCGGCTTTAGCTACTTGTTGTAAATAGTCATCAGGGTGTTTAGTTAGGGCTTCTTGAGGATTGCTTAGTAGCCGTTCATAGGGCGTCCCCGTCAAGCAAAACAGAATTAGCGCTTTGTATTTGGCTAAATTACTATGTTTGTCATCATAAGGCATAAGTTCATTGGCCCGGTAAGCATACCAAACATGTTGCATGGGGTAATACCACAGATTAGCTGGATTTAAGGCAATATGATACTGGCTATCAGCAACCACATTTTGCGCCATAATTTCCTTGGCAATGGCTGCCCGGATTGCCTTATTTTCCTGCGGTAATTCCTTTAATGGTCTGACTTTATCCGGCAAGGTATAAGTTAGAACGACCTTCTGGTCTTGCTCAACCACGTTAACCAACTGCAAGAACTTGGCATCAGCTTGTTTTAATTCGTTTAGCTCACTCAACTGGTCGTATCGAAACTGATTGTGATTGAGTTCGAGAATTAACTTGTTCCCCTGTCGCTTGAACGTGCCGACCTCGATATTTAATAGCTGGTTTAGTTTACTCATTTAAAGCCCCTCCTTCCTCCTCGGTGGTGGTCAAGGCGTCAATTTCACTGGGAGTTAAGACCACGCGCTTTTGATAGTCCGGTTGCCCGGCTGTCTCACGGTGATATTTTTCTTGGTAAGCTTCTGGGTCAATTAGCCGTAGTTCTTCTTCGGTCAACTCGACACGCATAAAGGCGCGTTGGCTACCATAGATCATCAGGGCTTCACCTTGTCTACGACGTTCTAGTAACTTCTTTTCTTTATCTGAAAAGGTCATGCGTAGTTTCGTAATGACATCATCGACACCTTTACCGTCAAGACCAAAGAACACTTTGGTATAGGAGTTCCCAATAATGGCTTCCCCAATGTTCTGCCCAGTATCTGTCGCTCCTTCGATCACATCTTGAATTTGCTGCGTTCCGGCAATCGCCCCGGCATTGTATTTTCTAAACCGTTTGTAGGCTTGGTGGAAAAAGGTGGCGGCTGCTTTGTGCAAAGTCAAAAAGTGAAATTCATCGACAAACAATTTCTTGCGGCTATGCCGATCTTTGGTGATTTCGTCCCACAAATACTGGAAGGTATTCAGATAAGCCGCTGATTGGACTTCCTGTTCACTTTGTAGGGGTTTTAGATCAAAAGAAATGATCCTTCCTTTTAGGTTGACATTGGTGTACCCGTCAAATAGGCTGTTAGAACCATGGGTATAGCTGCCTAAGATATAGTAGAAGTCTTTAACCCGACTGAATTTGTCGGCGTCCTTGTCAGCTAGTTTTTCCAATTCGTCATAAACGTTGGATAGGGTCGGCCACTGATCGTCTTTAATCTCTTTTAAGCGGCTGTATTTCAAAACACCACTGTTGACGTAGGCCTGTTTAACCACATCATCAAGAATTGCCAGCTCAACTTGGGTAATCCCGGTTTTAAGGACTTCAAAGAACCCTTTTAATCGCTGAATTTTATCTTTAACTAGTAAATCAAGATTCATGACCGCTTCATCAGCGCTTAGGATTTCTTCAGAAAAAATTTGTAGCGGGTTAATTTTGTACTTCGCATTAGAAGTTAAGTGCAAGACTGCGCCACCTAAAGCTTCGACAATTTTGGTATATTCATTTTCTGGATCAATAATGTAGAGCTGATAGTCTTGAATGGCATATCTTAGAATCTTCTGAATCATGTAGGTTGTTTTACCCACACCGGAAGTACCAATAACAACCATATTCTGGTTCAGGGTCTTGTTGCGATCCAACATATCTACGGCAATTAGGCTGTTGGTATCTTTGTTAACCCCTTCAATATCGCTTCTCGGCTTCAAGTCCAAAATTTCCGCGTCGTCAAAGGGAAACATGCTGCTGGCAACTTCGGTATTACTTTCTTTATAGGTGTAATCACCTAATAGATTCTCGTTAATTGGCATGGTTGACCAGAAAGCTTGAAACGTTGCCTTAACGGGTACTAGCGGCTTCATCTGTAGCTTAATCAACGTATTCTTAACGTTTTCGGTTAAGTCGTCTAGTTCTGCTAAACTGTTGGCCCGCAGATAAACCAGCATATGTTGGTAGACAAATGTGGTAGAATTATCTAGGTATTTATCTAGTTGCATGTTGGCCGAATCAATGTAGTTTTGCAGAATCTTCTTTTTATACGGGTCGAACGTATTGAGCTTCTGTGCTTCCTTATTTTGAATCGTCTTCTTGTAATAGGTAATCATTGAATTGTTACTGGCGCTGTCGATATATTGCACAATATCGATAACGCCTTTTTTGCGCTTTAGCTCTGATAGCCAGTTGCCATATACCCGCTTGGGATAGTCAGCGATCGCTAACACCCGAATAAAATTCTCCCCCGACTGGACATAGGTAGGGTACTGTTCCCAGCTAAACGGAAATAGTGAATGCAAGCTGTCGCGATCAATCAACTTGGTAAAATCCTCAATCTCCGGTTTGGGCTCGCTAACCGCTAGTTCATGATTACTTGGCTGTCTTTCTTTTTTAGTTGCTTTTTTAGTTGGCATAAACAAATCAATGATCTTATCACCAAAACCCATACTATTTCCCCCTATCCATTAAAATTAATTAAGTTCTTTAAAATTTCTTGGACTTCCTGACTAGTCAAAATTTTGGCCGTCACATCAAAGTCTGTTAACGCATTTTCAATATCCCGTTTAACCTGTTCGATCTTTTCGTCTAAATGAGCGACCGCTAAGTTTAAGCTTTTAACGCTTTTGTCCTTAATTGGCACTTTAACGATTAGCAGATGTTGTTTAGTCGTCATGTTTTTGGATTCTTGGACTTTAGTAAAATGATCCAAGTAACTGGCTATGAGTTGGATTTTGAACTGTTGCTCCGGGTGGCCTTTTTGTAAGGTGAGATACCGCCGTTTGAGACCATTGAGATAAGTCGTCATATTGACAGGAATCGTCGGTTCTAAGAACTGTAGCGTGTCATCAACGCCTTCACCTAAGGTACTCATGAGAAACGCGCTATAGTCCTCAAAGACGTCCTGTTGTTCGGTTTCATTAAGTAGATCAAGGTTGATCCCGCTAACTTCCAAAATGCCAACGAGATTACCCGTTTTTGTAACTTCGTAATTACCATACATACCCACTACCAAGCTCATGTCATCAATGGTTTCTTTGCCACCATTGATTTTAGGCGGTTGGTAATCCCAATCGAGCTTCACTGATTTATTGGCGGTTTTGCTCTTCTTCAAACGCATTTAGTTCACCTCGCTTCTTCGGCTTTAAGTAAAACAATTTCTGACTATTGGCATAACGGCGTTTCAACTTAAAGTTATCCCGCACCTTAATGTTCTTCCGCGCCGCAACTGGCCTAATTGTTAAAATAGCCATGACAATCGTCATGGCTAAGACAACAATCACTATTTTTATCAGGACTAAAATCAGACCATAGGGTGGAATCGCAATAAAAATTAAGCCCACTAGTCCTGCCAGTGCCGCATAGCCAAAATCCTTCAAGGTGTAGTCTTTCCAAATCCCGTAATCTTTATCTACGTTCTCTGGGAAGATAAATTCTTTCCCTTTCTTCATTTGGCAAGCTCCTTTTTAAATTAAGTGAATAGGCTGTAGACCCAAGGCAATAGCCAGATAACCGCTGCCGCTAGGGCCACTAAACCAGCTACCCGACCAACTGCGTGATAAACTTCGGATTTCTCTCGCGGATCGTCTGCGTCAGGCATTCTTTTGATAATAATAAATAGTGCGACACAAATCCCAACTAAAACGACCAAGCCAGTTAAAATACCTTGAATCGTCTTACCAGCTTGAGTTAACTTGCTTTGAACTTCACCACCGTCCGCTGCCAAAACCACCTGAGTATTCATCAGGCCCAAGTAAATCGCAGTAGCTCCAGTAGTGGCTAACGCTTTTACTTTGCTGAACTTCATGTTATTCCTCCTTCCCATCGTCTTCTGATGTTCGTAATTGAATTTGTTCTGCCTGCGTTTCTTCTGGCTCACGCTGATAGAACTTGTTCAATTGTTCCTCGGCAATTTGCTGGCTTGGTAATGGATCGGTGGCTAATTTGACGCGGCCGTTTTCACTCGTGGCTAAGTAATACTCTTTTTCTGACTGGCCTAATTCTTGGACCTCTAAGACATGCAAATTATGTTCGTAACGGCCTAAGGCGTTATCAACTTCTAAGCCATAGAAGCCTAAGAAGCCTTCCAGGAAACTCTCACCAAAAAAGGTCATTTCATTTTTGATCTGCTTATATTGATGGGTCGGTTTGTCACTCACCAATTTTTCGGTCTTTTTAGCATTTTGACTGTCTTGATGACGATTAAACCAGCCCCTAAGTTTTAATGGTGGCGTTTTTAGCTGACGTTTAACGGTCTTCTTAATCATTGCTCGACGAACTTCATCGATTGGCTGACCATCTTGATCTAAAATCGCTTGTAGCTGCTTTTGATCAGTTAATGCTTGGTCATTATCAACCACAATTGCCTTTTGCTCATCATGAACTAACTTGCCATTAATGCCTTGCCAGCTTTCCACTTTCATTGGATCACCTCCTCAAAAAAAAGCGCGTTAGGGACGCTAAACAACTAGCTTTCCCCTAACCCGCCCGGTAAAATGGATTGTTAGGAGGGTGACACCTAGAAGTTGCGGTTCTAGGTGCTGATCCCCGTTAGCAACTCTACTGCTGACGAGGACGCCCTCTTTTTTTATGTGGTTTTTAATCCATTCAATACCATCTTCAGATATTAATTTAACTTTGCCCGTTTCCATGAGCATTTCACTTGGTAACTCGTTAGGGTGCCGTCTTAACCAAACACTCACATACGTACTACCTCGTTCTAGTTTGAGACTAGCTTGAGCTAAGCTAAACCATTCTTGCTTCTTTGTCACATGTGAATACTCCTTTCCCTATATTGTGGATTCATTATACCATTAAATGAGCACGTTGGTGCACTTTTTATTTTACATTTAAATTACAAGTGCATACCCCCATCTTCATGCCGGTTCCGAGTTTGGTGTTGCCGCTGCTTTTTCGTCATTTCCCACTCGGTCTCTTTTAAGCCGCGTGCCTGTTTTTGTCGTTCGTAATCTTCATCATGGGCATATAGGGCGGTCATGATTGCGTTACTAAAGGCTGTCTTTAAGTAGTAGCTTGGACTAACTGGCTTGTAATTTAGCGGTTGATAATGTCCCATATTTACTTTTCTATACTGGTCGTCCTTGGCCTGTTGCTCTTTTAACTGCTTTTGGATTTTCTCGATCTGACTGTTCTTAATCGTTGGATCGACTTTGCATTCACCCAAAAAGAGTTGTTTAGTACCATCATGCTTTAAAACCCGTTGTAGGTGATGATTTTCTAACTGATCTAAGCTCAGCTGTCCCGATAGATAAGCTAGTCCTTGTTGATGTTCTTGGGGACTGAACACCTGTGGTGGATCTGCTTGCCACTGTTCAATCGTCTCGGCCTGACATGGCTTTAAAACAGGATCATAGTACATCACGGCTGTATAGGCTTGTTCCTGTTTAATCAATGGCAATCCATCTAAATCACCTTTGGGAAAGGCCCTTTTCAATACTTCATGGTATTGCGTTTTAATGACTTGCTTAACGGCCATGATTGCCCGTAGATCTTTGACTGCGCGAGTAATTTTTTGCTGTTCGGTTGGTGAATATTTCTCTAGTAACCCTTGATCGACGTGTTCTAGACTTTCTAAGTTATCGTCATGAATCATCAGCGTATATTTCAGTTCAATTTTGACTTCCTTTTCTTGTTGCATTAATAACTTCCAGCCAACGTACGGCCGTTTGGTAAAGGTCAATAATTGTTGGGTCAACAAATCATCACGAATGTTCATTAAACGTTCGTTTAATTCACTGCCTTTGAAAATCGTTTGTTCGCTATCGGTTTCCTTAATTAATTCTCGTCTTTCAGCTTGCGTTGTCTGTTCAAAATTAAGCTCTGGATAAAGTTTTTTAGTCGTGCGATCAACCACTTTATTTAAGAGTTCATCTGCTTTTTTGAGTGAACTTTCTTGTTGGTTAATTGTCAATAATTGTTTAGTCACATCTTCACCAACCGCATGTTTAATTAAGGTGCTGTTTTTCCAATTAAATAGCATGCGCCGTTTATCATCTAGGCTCTCCAAACTGATATAAGTTTTCAGTTCATGACTTAACTCTTTGACCACCCGTTTTTCATTAAACGAGAAGTGTCTGCTTAGACTATCTAAATGACCTCGATTAATTACTTTTTCTTGGTTGTTTTTATAACTGGCTTTGGCCTTGCGATAGTTCTTTACTTGTTGGTTAAATTCTTTTCTTTCATACCGCTTGCTATTGATTCCCTCATGTTGCATTGGGGTATCATCTATTCCCTGCTCGATAAAGGATTTTTCACTGATCCGATCCGGAATATTTTTTTGCTCTAAAACTTGATTTACACTAACCGCCCAATTGTGCCGCCATTGATTGATTTTTTCTTTTTTATCCCAATCAACTAGCCACACCTTTCTTGATCTTGGAAAACGACTATTTCCTGTATAAGTCTTGTTCCCATTTTCATCTAATATATTTTCCCTTTTACTTTTCAATCCCCATGTTCCGTCTGGATTAAATGGACGATTAGTTAGCATAACGTGAGCGTGCGGATTATCTGGGTGATCTCTATGAATTGCTACGTCGGCAACCATACCCTCATCAACAAAATTTTCTTGTACATATTTTGTCAATAATTCTTTCTGTTCGTCTTCACTTAATTCAACTGGTAAAGCCACGTTAAACTCTTTTGCATAGCGTGAATTTGCTCTACGATCCTTTCTTTCGACTTCATTCCACAACTGCTCTCGATCACTAGCCCATGCTGGTGCATTTTTGGGGGTTAAAATAAGGCTTTCTGGCATTACCGATCGGGCATAAAAATAGCTTCGCCCTTCTTTTTGATCGAATAGCTTTTTACCACTTCGATAAGCGGCACTGGCAATCGCACTTCGTCCTTTACCAGCACTAATATTACTAAAACTCATGTGAAAAATTGCCATGTCGGTCACCACCTTTCTTTGGGCTTATGGGTTTGCTTTTGTTGTCGTCAACGGCGACTTCTGATACAAGGGTTTAGCACAATAACACAACCAACTTTAGTTGTTGTGTGTAAGTGCGCATTAACCTCGTTTCACTCGGTCTGCTGATTCCCTTAACTCCACTTTTAGTGTATGCCTTCCGCTTCGCTATTTCAACTTCTATACTTTGACTTAACGTTTCCCTTATGGTATAGTGTCGGTGATTATTTCTAATATGATTGGAGGGATCGTTATGTCTCAAAGTAACTTAGAAAAACAAGAAGCTAAATTAAAAGCCCTTAATCAAAAAATTAAGGACGAAAAAAATAAGATTGAACAACGGCTAGGTAAACAAATCATCAGTAAAGCCAATTTAGATTATGCTAATTTGTCTAACGATCAGATTAAGCTTTTAGCTAAGCAATTTTCTGAATTTTTAAAGGTAAAGTCCGTAGATCATTAGCCATACGAGATGGGGAAATTCCATGTCTAATCAATATGAAAAACTAGTCGAGCAACAAGCGCGTTTAAAACAAAAAATTGAGCGGGAAGATTTTAAATTACGGCAGAATAAATATTACGAAAATCAACGTGCTAGAAAAGCTCGTACTCGTCGTTTAATTCAAAAAGGGGCGTTGCTAGAAAAATACTTCCAAGCAGAAAATTTGTCGGTTGAACAAACCGAGGAACTTTTAAAAATATTTGCTAATTACGTTAATGCGCATAAACCGGATAAATTAAAAAATGATCAGCCTAATAACTAGGTCGATCATTTTTATTTTCTGGATCCTCTTTAGGATTGACTTCTGGATTCTTTTCAGCAAATTCTTTTAATTGTTCCTGCACCCTACCGCTGATCTCTTTTTTTAGTTCTGTTGTTTTTTCTACTAAATCGAGGTACTGCGGTGTGGTCGTATGATGATTAATCTCCATTTTATTAATAACACTATCTATGCTGTTAAGCAGGGTATTATTATCTAGCTTTCTGTTAAGAATCTCGGTAATAATCTTTTTGGGGCTTTCGTTCAAATTTTCTAGGCTAGAATATAATTTGTTACCCTTTCGGTCATATAGTCTGATCTCTTTAAATAACCTCTGTTTATACAGAAAATCTAAATTGTCAGGTAGCTGCCTGGCAACGACATCATGAGCTTCTTTGGTAGTCGCTCTAGCAGTTCTAGGTGATAAACTAAATTGATCCTCATAGCGTGCCAAAGTCCCTAGATATGATTCAATTCTCGGAACTGCCATAACGTATAAACTCGCTTCGTAACCCCTGTTCTGTAACTTAGTTACAGTGGCCATTGGTACTTCAACTGTTCTTAACGTCCCTTCGATAATTAAATCAAATTTTTTATCACTCAGATAATCAATTAAAGACTCAGTCATTTGGTTAGAAAACGGGGTTACATATTTGACAACATCTTTCCCGTATTTTTGCTCTAATTGTTTATACTTTGGGTGTAGCCACTTAAAAGTATCGTTATCAATCGTAATAGCGTTGGGATCTTCGGCTTTGATGAGTTGATGCAAGCCTGACTTTCCCGCTCCCGGTTGCCCGCCCAGTAAATAAGCTTTGGGGCTTTCCTGTGCTTGCTTGTTTTTGGTTAATTGCTCGATTTCAATCTGTAATTTCGTTTCAAATTGATGATCGGTATAGTCAGCTAGTTCGTCCATAACTAAGCAACTTTACTTTTCGTTGGCAGACTATCAATAAAGTTATTCATTGCTTGCCAGTAAGCTTGAATTGTCTCTAACTCTCCCAAGGAATGCGCGTCCATAATTACTAACTTAGCATCTCCTAACTGGTGCATCAGTTTAACCAGAAAATGACTTTCATCGTGAATATTTAATTCTTGGTCAACGACCAAATTGACTACTTTAGCATAAATGCTGCTGGCAAATTCGGTTAGAATTTCCTTTTTGTAAGTTTGTTGATAGTCTAATTTCATGTTGGTACCTCCTTAAGTTTTGACTATTTTTTTACTTCTTATATGCGAGTTGCTGGGATTAAGTATTAAAAGTCAAACATAGTTACTTTCCCCTTTATTTTAGCCTGCTTTGAGCTAAAAACCAATTAAGGCGTCTGCTAGCACTTTGACCTTCTCCTCACGTTTGGTTGTGTCCATAGAGATGCCCAGCTCCTCTTCTTAGCAGTTGTTTAGCCGCTTTAGTATAATTATACCCCAAGCAATTAAAATCGCTTATACGAGCTTATATGAGCTTATATGACATCTAGAAGTTATCTGGGTGTGTTGCCCGGTATTTTTCATTGGCTTGTTTGTTCCACCAAACGCCAAACAGGTTTTGCATAGTGCCGTACAAGTAGTTTTCAGCATTTTTAACTGGCTCGTGTTTACCGTCATTATTTCTCATGGCGTTAAAGTACCGTCTTGAAGTGCTGGTAATGCGCTTCCGTAAGTCCTTATCAGGATTATGCGCGGCTTGCTGCCAAAGTTCCTCAATATCAACTGCCCATGGGTCAGCCAACAATTGCTCAATTTTTTCAACTTCTTTGCTTGGTTTGGTCATTTAAAAAGCTCCTATGCCATTTTTGAAAGACGTTTGGATCCCAGAAATCCTCATTGTCAGCGTCCTGCTCCTTGGGGTGTTTAGCCGCATATTCTCTAGCCGCTTGCTTGTTCCACCAAATCCCAAATAGATTTTGCATGGTACCGTATAGGTAATTCTCAACGTCTTTGATATGTTTTTCATTACTTCTCAGGGCGTTAAAGTAGCGTCTTAATGTTTTGGTCATCATTTTTTTTAAATCAGGGTCATCTAATAGAATCCATACGCCTAAATCCTTATGTTCTTTTTCAACGGCATATTTGGCGTTTAAGATAATGCCAATAAAGCGCCGCATTTGTTGTGGGGTCCGGCACCAAAAACTAAGTAGTTGCACTGCTTCTGGTTCTAAGAAGACCGGTAAGCCATTATCTTCGTCAGTTAAGAACTCATCAGCATGTTTTACTAAATCCCGATTTTGGGCTTCAATTTCAGCTGGTGAAAAATTGGCTGTGGAAAAGTCCAACTTTTGAGTATCTATATCGTATCTATTAGTATCTATATTTTTAGAGTCTTTATATAGATTGCTTTCGATTTTCGAAATTCCGCTCGTAGCAAGGGTTTGCGGGGGGTCGTCAACGAAGTCATGCGGACTTTCGATTTTCGAAATTCCGCTCGTAGCAAGGGATTCAACGAAGTCATGCGGACTTTCGATTTTCGAAATTCCGCTTGTAGCAAGGGATTCAGGCTTTTTTTGCCCATATTCGCCCCTTAAATAGACATCAGTAGCTTTCACATCGAGTTTAGAAAGGTATAGACGATTTGGTTCATTCTTTTTCGTTTTAGGATTAAATCCCATTTGAATTTGTTTTAATAGATTAGCTGTTTGCAATTCTTTTTTGATTTTAACGGCTTTTTCAGTAGCGCAGTTAAATAAGTCCTGTAGTTCTTTAACGGTAAAAATAAAGTAGACGTGTCCTTTTTCATCAACCCAATTGTTGCGCAAAGAATACTCGAGCCGATCTTTCAGTACTATATAGGCTAATTTAGCGTCACTGCTTAAATGCTTGTATTGCTCGCCATACATTAATACCTTAGGAAACTGGAAAAATAAGGCTCCATATACGTTATCGGCTTCATAGTAATTAAAATTTGTTGATTTTGTCATAATAAAAACTCCCTTTCTTGACTGACACACGCTGTCTCAAAAGAGAGTTGCTAAAACATTTGATTTGCTTTAAAATACAAATCTGATATGCTTTAACTGAATTACAAAGCCTCACGGATAAATGATTGCTTTGTAATTTACCAGCATGTGTCTGTCTGTGAGTTGCCCAGTCGGCAACTTTTTTTAATTTCTAACAACAAAAATGGACTAAATAGCTCCAGTTAGCTACTTAGTCCATTGACTTTAATTTGTTTTTAACTATCCTTAACTTGTCCTTTCGGACTGGTTTGCAGTATAATTAACCTACAAATTAAGAACAATGTTCAGTCGATTTTCACCGCCAAGTTAAAATCGACTGAATTTAAGTAGCTGGCTGATAGCTACTTGCTAAACCGAAGGTCCCTGATTCCTCGTGAATTGGGGACTTTTTGGTTTAGCTTGATCTCTTTATTCGGTTGTTAAATTAGTCTTAGTCTAGCATAGTGCTTACCTACCGGCAACTTTATTTGGTCTTGTATACTTTGCCAGCTTTTGGTTGAAACCAGTAAGCTGACATCACATATTTTTTATAAGCTCATTTAAAAATTTGGAGGCAGATTTAAAATTATGTTCTTTGGCCAGACCGTCAAGTCTTTTGCGTGCACTAGGTTGAAGTGAAAAGGTATAGTTCTTAGTACGTTCCTCTTCATCTTTAAAAACAGGAATAACAAGTTTATCTTTAGTATCAGTTGGCTGTTCTGTTTCATTTTTTTGTAGTGCCTTTTTTATGTTTTTGTTCTCTGGATCGAATGCCATAGGTAGTCCTCCTTTATAATTAACATGCACACGTATTGAGTATACATGTGATTAATACGTATACGAAACGTTTATATCTTTTCCGTGATTTCATTAAATGTTTTGTCCATGCTATCAAAAAATTCATGTTGATCAATATATGTTTTGTGGTCTTCAGCCATTTTTGAAAGAGATTTTTTATCCAACGTTGAACGATTAAATAGCTCCTTTTCTGGAACTGTAGCCAATACACTGGGATCGCCTTTTAAGGCTTTTAATAACTCGCGAGATGATCTTGTGTTGTGTTTAATCATGTTGGCGATAAAAAATAATTTGGTCGTGACATAAGATTTTCTAGTAGAGTAATCAATGGCTTCTTTGCGTAATTCGTTAATTCTTTCTTCTAGGTTAAATTTTGCATTATACCCATGTTCGCTAGGTGTGATTGGACTAAGGATAGCATTACTGATGATGACTGCATTCTTGGTAGCAGTAGAAAAATCTGGGTGACAATCCAAAATAATATACTCGAATTTTCCTAAATTTAAACGTTCATAATTATCTGACAACCACATATAGAGGAACATGTTTTTGTTAGTCTTATTTTCGATGGAACGCTCAATATCGTCAAGGTGCATGTCTCCGGCAATTAGACTAATATAAGCACTTATTTCATGTATTTTGACTTTCCCTCGATCTAAGAAAATGTTGCCAACGGTGTCTTGATTGTCGTAAATGTTGTAAGTCTGGGTTAAATTACTTTGGTGGTCTAAGTCAATAAATAAAACATGCTTGCCATTTTTTGCTAACCATTCACCATAATTAAAAGCTAGGGTAGTTTTACCAACGCCGCCTTTTATAGCTGAAAATGTAATGATTTTCATTAGTGACCCTCCTCATACATACTAAGTAAGCTTAATAAGCATCATTACATGCATAATAACACATAACACGTACGCTTGCAAATGATACATATACATTATATTCATGAATTATTAGTATACACTAGCTAAGTGCCCTATCTCTTGATGTTAAGTTTCTTACGATATCGAATAAAGGTTGTTCGCTTAATCCCAGTATTACGGGCAACATCGACGTCACCCATACCTGCCCAGCTGATGACAGAAGGTATCGATTACTTTACGCATTCCTTTATTTCAGGCAAAAGAAATGACCTTACCGCAGCGGAATATCGCTTCGGCAAGGCCAACTAGTTTTTATTATTTAATGTGTCAGTTATATTGTATACTACGGTTATAGTATGATCAAGTTTACTACTGGCGATATGACTAGTCTTGGTATTATAAGACTAGTTATGTTCAGTAATGATTATCAAAAGAAGGAGATGATTTCTTATGATTGAGAAAGAAAAAGTTTTAAGCGATGCACCAAAGGTTCTAAATTCTGATAACAATCCTTGGGAAGTTGCTGTTGAAGGGGATTCAATTATTGGTACATGGAAATGGATGGATGCCCGGTTTTTCACTGAGGGTGGAATCTCCGATGAGGACAAAGAGTTTACTTTTACAGTCACTTTGAAAGATAACGGGAAATGGAAGGAAGTTGATAGCACTTCTAGTAAGACATCAAGTATTAGGATGCATAACGGTAAACTATCTTTCAGTAAAGACATCTCCTTTTCTAAGGGAAAGACCTATCAGAAAAGTATTTCTTTTGGTATTGGACAGGACAAGAAGAGCGGTAAAGTTGGAATTGTTGAATCTAAGTTAGATACTTCAATCATTAAAAAGTCGATTCGAGATTATTTGAAACAATGTGGCTGGAAGAAAGCTGGACTATTTGGATAGGAATCAAGGTGATTGGTGATTATGACGCTTTTCTCGTTGATAGTAACCACTTCTTGAGATTCCAACATAATCACACATACCATTGATGGAAGGGTGGGATTCCAAAGCGTGCTGAACGTCCATTTCTTGGTATATCTTTTCGGTAGTTACTTGCTCAGAATCCCGATTGATTTTTTTAATACTTCGATCGCTCCTTCAGCGTCACGAAGTTGACGCTTTAGTCGTGGCATAGGACAAAAAAGTTTCTATTTAAATTGTCTATTTTATTGACAGGGGACCAGGTTGTCTTTAATGTAAGAATTTTTGCTCGTTCTGTAAAGAGTTTAACCTAGTTAAATACGATTGGATTTGTACGCCAGATAACGTACAATATTACTGAGGTGATGAGAATGGCAAGAATTGAAGCTCGAATTGACGGAACTATTAAAAGTAAAGCCAAAGACGTATTGGCTAATCATGGTCTAACAATTTCTGATTTTATGCGCATGACATTAACAACAGTTGCTCATGATGGTTTACCTAAATATTATTCAATCCCTAATCGGCAGTTAAAAAATTAGATTCAAGAAGTTATTGATGATCTATTTGGAAAAGAAAAGCTACCCGAAGCCCGTAACCTTAAAGAATTAAATCAATTGCTTAGCTCTGATGACGCATTGGAGTCTTCAAAATAAATGGCGAAAGTAATTAAATATACCAAAGCTTTTAAAAAACAGTTCAAAAAGCGGCGCTAAGACCCCAAGTGGCGTTCAATATTTAAAAGTTCATTACCTCAAGAGTTTGATGATCAAAAGCGGAGTCCTTGGAAATATATTATTCAGTGTTTAATTGAAGATAAAACCATTCCAGATTATTTTTATCCGCATGCTTTAGAAGGTGTTACAATGGAAAAACAAGAAACGACAAGAAAGAAAAAAAGGTTTGATATGAAAAGGTCTTTCAGGCGGATTTCCGTTGTCATAGCAACGATGGCTTTCACGACAGGTCTGGCCGCCTGCGGTTCCTCCCAGTCGACTACCCCATCGGCGAACAAAGCCACTTCCTCCGTCACTGCCCCCCAGGGCTGGAAGAAGTTCACGTCCAAGGATCTGGGCTATTCCGTCTATTTCCCGGGTGTTCCGGAGAAGGACACCTATAAGGATCCCACCGGTGCTTATGCCCGCTATTCGACGGTCAATGACAAGGATCACATCAACTACGCTGTGTCCGTCACCAAATTCACTCGGAAGCAAGTCGAGGACTCCAAGGGGTTCAATGACGCGCAGAAACGTAAGGTCTTGACCAATGTCGCTCGTCTTCTGCAGATTGACAAGTATTCCTTCACCACCGTGGACGGGCATATGGCCATTTCCTACACCGGTCACGATAGCGAGGACTCCTCGGTGATCATGCGTCGAGAGGTCGTTTACTCGTCCGCTGGCCTCTATGGCCTCGAATCCTTTGGAACTTCCAGCTCGGAATACAAGCAGTTCGTCGATACCTTCCGGCTTTCCGAAGATACGCAAGAATGAAAGGAGGGCCTCCATGATTTTCGCCCCTGGCTCTACCTACTCCCAGGGACGCCCGCCCCGGATTGGATGGCTCCCGTCATGGGGGTCGTGATCGGTCTGGCCATCATCGCCGGGGGGATTTTTGTTTTTATTTCTAATCTCTGCTAGAAGGAGACGTAGTAAAAAGCGAGAGCGTGTATCGAAATCCTTGGATTTCAATACACGCTCTCTTTAGATTTAGGGGCCAAGAAAGCTCGTTGCAGTAGACCAGACTTTATAATTGACGCATAGGTTATATTCGAGAGAAAGAAATTAACACCAAATGAAATAGCGTACAATAGCCTCATCTTTTTATATTAAACTTTTTGCGATATCTGATAAAGGTCGTCCGTTTAATCCCGGTATTTCGAGCCACATCAATGTCACTCATACCTGCCTGATACAGTTTAAAAGCATGTTGCAAGCGGGGATCGTCTTGGGTGTATTGGGGTTTACGTCCGTGATATTTACCTTGCTGTTTTGCTAGGGCG
This sequence comes from Lactobacillus sp. JM1, assembly GCF_009834385.1. Taxonomy (NCBI): domain Bacteria; kingdom Bacillati; phylum Bacillota; class Bacilli; order Lactobacillales; family Lactobacillaceae; genus Lactobacillus; species Lactobacillus sp. JM1. The sequence goes on along the minus strand of NZ_CP044413.1, from coordinate 11,642 downwards.
ATTCCTTGTTGCTGACGTTCGATGATCCGCTTACGTTCGCTTTCCGCCTGATACTTATACAATTCAATGATGAGGTTAGTCATAAGTTGACGCAAATTTGGGTCAGTAATCCCTGTCATGGACGGTAAATTTAACACATCTAAGGTGGCCCCCTTATTTTGAATGGTGTTCATGATCTTAGTTAAATCCTGGTTGTTTCTGCCTAAGCGATCTAATTCAGTGACCAGGACGATATCACCCTCACGAATATAGGCCAGCATTTTTTGCAGTTCTGGCCGATTAGTGTTAGCCCCACTTAATTTATCCGTAAATAATTTATCAACGTCTTTTAAAGCCGCTAACTGTCGATCTAAATGTTGCTCCTTGGAGCTCACACGCGCATAACCGATTTTAGCCATTTCCAGTTCTCCTTTTGGACAGTTCTAATGAACGTTTATAATTCCTAGTATAGCACAGAAATAAAAAAGACCATTAGGGTACACCCTATTGGCCTTTTTTGTTTCTATTTTTCAAGTTTAACTTTTAAGAAGCTTATTTTGTTTTGCTGATCAAATTGGTAGGTGTCAAAACCATGAAATGCAAATATTTTTCCACTACGTTTACGTCCAGCAACGGCCCACTCAGCTTGATAGTTACCATCATTGACGACTACATGGAAAAGATGCCTTAATTCTTGGTTATCTTTAAAGAAGTTCTCAAAGAACTCGGCGACTTTAGCCGGATTATCAGGTTGCATATAAATGACCTCCAGTAAGAACATTTGCATTTTCGTATCTACGTGGGATATACTAAAATTAGAACAACGAATTAGGAGGCAAAATTATGGAACTTATTAAAGAACAAACACGCCTGGCAAAGTGGGGCAACTCGAAAGCTGCTAGAATTCCTAGCCAGATTATTAGACAATTGAAATTAGATGATAACCAAGATATGACAATAACAATTGAAAATGGATCGATTGTTTTAACACCAATAAAAAAGAATCCGACTAATATTCACGAACTATTTAAGGACTGGCAAGATGACGGGAAACGTGATCACGAGCTTGATTGGGGAAAGTCAGAAGGTAATGAACTTCAATGGTAAGTCAGGGCGATATATTCTATGTTAACTTTAATCCAAGCCGTGGTCATGAACAGATGAATAGGCGGCCAGCCATTGCTCTAAGCAATGATCTAGTCTGCCAAACAAGTAACATGACGATTGTGGCTCCAATTAGCAGTACCGAGCGGAATTTTCCAATGTATCATCGACTAACTAGTAGTCAAACAGTATATGGAAAAGTATTGTTAGATCAAACAATAGCTTTAGATTTGCGGGCAAGACATGTTGCTGACGAAGCTATTGTCGATCATGTATCGCGTGAAGAATTAGAAGAAATAATCACTCTGTACAAATTATTGTTTAGTATTGATGACAAATAAAAAAGCCGCCCCGATCATAACTTTGGCAGGTTACAGGACGACTAGTATCTAGTCTAATGTTAATGCCACCGCCTTTGAAGCGGCTTGCACGGGAAGTCCTGTTTTCGGCGGGGCTTCCTTTTTCTGTTTATATTATAGCATGACCTTTAAAAACTGGCTAACGCTTTAAACTTTGATCAAGTTTGGATTCGGGTTGTTTGATTGACGGATTCTGTTCAGCAAATGCTTGCAGCTGTTTTTGTGTTCGCTTGCTGATTTCATGGTGTATATCATTTAGTTTATTTTTTAGTTCTGATTTTTGTTGTGGGTTCCTTGCTTGCTGAATTTGTTGTTGCAGGCCTTGATAGGACTTATTAAGTTCCTGAGCTGATAACTTTTTTAGATCATGCTCAGGTTCTTTTTGTAAACCTAATTGTTTAGTTAAACCATCACTAAGCTCAATCACTTTGTTGCTCACTTGCTGGATTTCACTTAAAGCACTATGGATCACGGCTTTATCTTTGGCCCAGGTAGCTACATAACCGAGGGAGTAATTGCCCGTATCAACCCCAATATTTTGCATAGCGACATATGCGACCGCTTCGGCTTGCGTTTCCTGATAGGCTCGTGGGCGATCTTTAAAGGCTGATTTTAACCCATGTAACTGACTATGCGCATATTCGTGATATAACGTCTTTAGTTTCAAAGCATTGTCGGGCTCATCGCCACCAATGACGATTTCATTAGTGCTGGGTTGAAAATACCCCTTAGCCCCATTTAGCGTCGCTAAAGGCACTTCACTGACTTTAAGGTCGGTTTGCTGGTTTAAATAATCTTTGAACGCGTTATACAAGCTCGTTACATTCTGATGATCGGCTAAATTTTCTTTAAAAAATCCTTGGCACTTAACACTGGCTCACCGCTAGTTTGTGACACGTCAAAGACGGGTAGATAACGGTAACCGACAATGGCGCGTTCATCGGTGGTATCAAGACGCTTTTTCTCGGCTGGTGTTATAACTTCTTAATAATCGGGGCCACAATCCGAATCGCTTTCTCTCCTCGGTTGACGGTGCGGTTAAAAGCTGTCTGCCATTGCTTAAAACCGGCGACTTGAGTAGCTTGAGGATTTTGCGCATAAATTAAATCAATGTTTCTGGCGCTATAATGATGAAATTTAGCCAAGGTATTGAGGTACTTTTTAAATTGGTCACTACCGGTTAATTTTAGAATTTGTTGTTCGGCTTGGGCGACTAATTGTGCTTTCCAGGCTTTAACGTCTGCTTTACTCGGCATTGTCTACCCCTCCTCATCTTCAAAAATATCATTCAATATAGGGGCTACGTTGATTTGAATCGGGGTCGTGCCATAAAGGGCGATGTAGCCATCAGCTAATTTTTGCCAAGCCACTTGGTAATAGGCTCCGTTACCAGTGATTTCTTTCAAATATTTATAGGCTCCTTTAGCTTGCAAAACGGGTAATTCACTGGCTAAAACTGCTAATTCGTTGTTCATTTTATGATCTCCTTTGCTTTGGTAAGAAATCACCTGCCTTGAGTAACTCATCGATTTCTTTCCAATTTTCCTTTTTGGATAAAATCTTCTTGAGTCCCTTTTCAAGGTCAAAGCCCTTTTCCTTTGGCGCTTGCCCAATGTATTTGTTATACACCTGGTCAAACTCTTTCCGCGCGCTAGCTGGTTGGGTCGCTAAGTATTCCTTAACTTCCGCTAATTGACGTTCGTGCGTCCAATAACGATCCATCATCGATTCAGAAATCGACATCCCATTTGGCACGATTTCATTCAGCATGATCTGCGAGAACAGGCTAGTGATTTCCGTTAAGATATCATTTTGAGCATCACTCAATTCTTCCCGGAATTTTTCAATCTCGTCCTCACTGGTTTCAGACCTTAAATCGATCTTCCATTCGTTGCCATTCGCCATCGCTACCGTTGCAAAGTCCGCCTTGTAGCCAAGAACTAACTTACTCATCGCCGTTGCAATTTGCTTGTTGCGCTTAGTCTTGAGCTTGACGTTGGCCACGGCGTCCTTGGTGTTGTAGACCCCGTTGCTCTTCTCGTTAAGCCCCATCGCCACCCACTGGGTCAGCGGGAACTCGTAGTCGGTCTGGCGGGTGAAGTGGGCCGCCTTGTCCAGGGTGCTGGAGAGCGGAAAGGACAGGGCGACGCCGAGCGTAATTAACAGCATCGGCACCAAGAGTTGGCTTTGTTTAAAGCGGTGGCGCCCCCATAAAATCAGGGCGGTCAACAGCATCGCCGGGATAATCACGATCATGTTGGCCTTGGTTAACTGGCCCAGCATGGCCAGGAGCACCAAGAGGACCCCACTAAGGCCTTTTTGCCACCAATTGCGGCGCCGCCATAAGACCAGCGTCCGCAACAAGTACAAGAGGACGAACATCACCGGCAGGTCGGTGTAAAAGACCTGCAGGTAGTAGGTGTAAGCAAAGGGGGTCAGGACCCCAAAGGCTAAGATCCCCAAGACCAGGTGCCTTTTTCTTGCTGACCCGCCAGGCGGTGTCGATGCCGAGCAAGACCATCCCGTCCAGTAGCAGTATCGACAAGAGGTGGACGCCGCGGTTGACGCCCATCCCCATTTCCATCGTCAGCTTGAGCCAGCGCGACAGGAGGTAGGCGATCGGCACGTTTTGCGGGTAGCGCCAGAAGTAGGTGATCTTCCAGCTGGTATGGCCGACCGCCATCCGGGTCGCCTGGTCGAGGACCCGGAGCGGGTCGTGGTAAACCGTCACCGGTAGCCACTTTAAGACCGCCATTTGCAAGAGCACCATTACCGCCATGCCGAACCCGACGAGCAGGGCGACCTGGCGGTTGGTCAACCGGTCAATTACGGAGGCTAGCTTGGGCAGGCCCCACCAGCCCAGCAGGGTTAGCGGCACCAAGGCCAAGGAGGTGACCCAGTTTTGCGAGAAGGTTAAGTTGGACACCAGGCCCCCCACCAGGCAGGCAACCAGGATCCAGGCCAGCCCGCGGCTCACTCGCCGGGCCCCGGTCACCGGTCCCACCCCAGTTTGTTCATCAATTGCTTGTGCATTTTATCAACTCCACTTTCAATTTCAGGTTAATTATAAGGGTGCGGCGCTAGCTTTGACCATAAATATTTACAACTTAGTTTAATGTTAAAAAGGCGCTATATTTTCTGACTGATCCCTGCTATAATGGAGGGGTAATAGTTGCTAGGGGTGTCGGACCACCGACTGAGACGCTAATTGGCGGACCCTTTGAACCTGGGAGTTTGGACTCGCGGAGGGAAGCAACGGTCGGCGAAATGGGCCACCGGGATTCCCCCGGTGGCCTTTTCTTTTGTCGCTAACGTGCAGATAACATGCTCACCAACCGCAGGCCTAGTGTCTAAGTACGGGCAAAGAACACCGCCAAGGCGCTAACCATTTGCCCTAGCTTAGTCATACGGCCTGTTAAATTGGTTGGTGACCACTCACTTAAATTAAGGAGAAAAACATGCAAAACGCAATCGCAACCATCAAGGAAACCAACCCGATCGTCTTGACCGTCGCCAACAACGTTACCCCCGCCGACGTCGCCAACGGCCTCAACGCCCTGGGCGCCTCGCCGATGATGTCGCAAACGCCGGAGGAAGCTGACGACATGGTCAACATCGCCCAAGCCGCCGCCATCAACCTGGGGACGCTCAACCCCCACCAGCGCGGCGAAATGGAGGCGGTAATGGAAGCGGCCAAGAAGTACCACAAGCCGACCGTCTTGGACCCGGTCGCTTGCGGCGCCACCATGTACCGGCTCCGGGTGGTCACCGAACTGCTCCACCAGTACCACTTCACCGCCATCCGCGGTAACGCCGGTGAAATCGCCACCTTGGCCGGGGTCGACTGGCAAAGCCACGGGATTGACGCCGGCGAGGGTAACGCCGACCTCGAGAAGGTGGCCCGGCTGGCGGCCGAAAAGCTCGGCTCGGTGATCGTCTTGTCCGGCGAAGTCGACATCGTCACTGACGGCACCCGCCTGGCCCGCTTGCCGTACGGTTCCCCGGCCTTTAAGACCCACGTCGGGACCGGCGACATGCTTTCGAGCTTGATCGGCGCCTTCTTGGTCACTAACGACGACGCCTTTGACGCGGCTGTTGACGCCGTGACCACCTTCACCCTCTGCGGCCAAGCCGTCGAAGACCAGCGGCCGGGCTACTGGTACCCGGGGCTATTGAACAACCTCGACGCCGTCACCGATGAGCAACTCGTTACTTGGCAAGAAGCATTCGGAAAGGAAGCTTAAGATGACTAACGAATTTCCCCAGGCCCTGACGATCGCCGGCTCCGATTCCGGGGGCGGCGCCGGCATGCAGGCCGACCTAAAGACGATTCAGATGCGCCACGTCTTCGCGACGACGGTGGTGGTGGCGGTGACCGCCCAAAATACCCTCGGTGTCCAGGACGCCCTCGCTTTGCCGACTGAAATGATCGACGCCCAGTTCGCCTCTTTGGCTGACGACTTCAAGATCCGGGCGGCTAAAACTGGCATGCTGGCCGACGTGCCCACCGTTCAGGCGGTCGTGCGCAACTTAAAGCAGTACGACTTTGGTCCCCTGACCGTCGACCCGGTGATGATCGCTAAGGGCGGCACCAAGCTATTGGCCGACGAGGCGATTACCACCGTCAAAGAGGAACTCTTGCCGCTGGCGACCTTGGTCACCCCCAACCTGCCAGAAGCCGAGGCCCTAACCGGGTTAAAGGCGGAGCGCCCCGCTGATATGGTTAAGATCGGCCAGGCCCTGCAAAAGCTGGGTCCCAAAAACGTCCTGGTCAAGGGTGGCCACCTCGGCGGCGACCAAGCGGCCAGCGACTTCGTCTTAATGGAGGACGGCACCAGCTTTTGGATGACCTCGCCACGGATCGACACCGTTCGAACTCACGGGACCGGCGACACGATTTCGGCCTGCATCACGGCCGAACTGGCGAAGGGCGTCGGGTTGGAACAGGCGATCCGAACCGCCAAAGGTTACGTGGAAGCGACGATTCGCGACACGATCCAGGTTGGCCACGGCCACGGCCCGCTGAATCATTGGGCATTATAGAGAGTGGCAAATAACCTAACCAGCAGGCCGTATGACTAAGCTAGACCGGAGGTTGGTGCGCTTACGCACCGTTCTGCGGTCGCACTTAGGCACTAGGGCTGCGGTTATTTGCCACGTTTTCTGTCTAACATTTGAAAACTAGCCAATAGCTAGGGAGAAAAGCCATGTTATTTAAAGATGAAATGCTGCGCTGCTACCTGATCGGCGGCAGCCAAGACACCCACCACGACCCGGCCGAATTTTTGACTAAGGTCGAAGCAGCGATGCAAGCCGGGATCACCGCCTTTCAGTACCGCGAAAAAGGGACCAGCACCCTTTCAAAGGCCGAAACCCTGGCACTGGGTCAGCAAGTCCAGGAGCTGGCGGCCGCCATCCAGGCCGACGGCATCCACGTCGGCCAAAAGGACCAGCGGATTGAAGAGGTCTTAGCCGCGGTCGGTGACCAGCTGACGGTCGGCTACTCTTGCAACACGGCGGCCCAAGTCGCCCACGCCAACCAGCTGGCCGTCGATTACATCGGCACCGGCCCGGTCTTCCCGACCATTTCCAAGGACGACGCCGGCAGCGCCCTGGGCGTGGACGGTCTCGCCGACTTCGTTGAACAATCCGTGCACCCAGTCGTCGCGATCGGCGGCATCAGCCTAGACAACGCCGGCGCCACCTTGACCAGTGGCTGCGCCGGGTTGTCGATGATCTCGATGGTCTTAGGCGCGGACGATGTGGCCGGCACGGTGAAGAAGATTTTGGAACTGTATTAAACGCTAAAACCGGTCCGCTCAGCCCTAGCTGAACGCACCGGTTTTTTTTGTCGAAAAATTATTCCCCTTCGTGAATGATCGCCACCGAAAAGGCCCCGATCACCATGGCGACAAAGCCAATGATCATCATCATCGACTGGCTGTTGCCGACCATTGGGAACAGGACGAAACTGATTAGCGAGCCAATGATTTGTGGCATGCAGACCGCAATGTTGAACAACCCCAGGTACGCCCCTTCATTTTCCCCGTGTAAAGAAGAAGTTAGGATCGTAAACGGTAGGGTGTTAATCGTGAAGTTACCAATCCCGTAAAGAGCGAAGGCCAGTAAAGCCACCCACTTGTTACCAGTTAAGGCTACGATAATAATACTGATCGCATCAGCAAAGAGACCGAACCCATACCAGAACTTACGTTGGTTTGCCTTCGTCTTAGCGTAAAAGAGTCCCCAGAGCAAGGCGGCCACACTGTAAAAGGCAGTCATGACCCCATACCAGTTCCCAGCGGCTTGGAAACCAGCTGAAGTTGGGTCAGTGGTGTGCCAAATGTTTTTAGCCATCGCCCCTAGTTAATAAAATTGGCCGGACAATCGATCAATTTTTGCTTCTTGCTATATCTAGAATCATTGATATTGTATACTACGGTTATAGTATGATCAGGTTTACCACTGGCGATATGACTGGTCTTGGTATTATAAGATTAGTTATGTTTAGTAATGATTATCAAAAGAAGGAGATGATTTCTTATGATTGAGAAAGAAAAAGTTTTAAGCGATGCACCAAAGGTTCTAAATTCTGATAACAATCCTTGGGAAGTTACTGTTGAAGGAGATTCGATTATTGGTACATGGAAATGGATGGATGCCCGGTTTTTCACTAAGGGTGGAATCTCCGATGAGGACAAAGAGTTTACTTTTACAGTTACTTTGAAAGATAACGGGAAATGGAAGGAAGTTGATAGCACTTCTAGTAAGACATCAAGTATTAGGATGCATAACGGTAAACTATCTTTCAGTAAAGACATCTCCTTTTCTAAGGGAAAGACTTATCAGAAAAGTATTTCTTTTGGCATTGGACAGGACAAGAAGAGCGGTAAAGTTGGAATTGTTGAATCTAGGTTAGATACTTCAATCATTAAAAAGTCGATTCGAGATTATTTGAAACAATGTGGCTGGAAGAAAGCTGGACTATTTGGATAGGAAATTATATGGTTCACGTGATATAACACTGTTAGTAACAGGGCTGAAGTTACTAACAGTGTTATATCAAAAGGCCCGTTACCTCATTGGGAAGGTAGCGGGCTTTTTGAGAATAGGCAAAAGAAAAGCCATGCTAATCAATAAGAAAAGCATGACACTAAGACTTTTACTAATGGAACATCAGCATGAATGGAAGGAGACCAATTTTCTATAGCATAGAACATCTTTTAAATAAAAATTAGTTTTTAAATAATTAGTTGCAATATAATCATTAGGTACAAACTGCAATAAATTAGGTACACACATTGGTAGCCTCTCCTTTGTTTTGTTACTACGTTAAACAAAATCTAGTACTTCGATCTGCTTGATGTTGTTGCGAGTTTCTTTGTATAATAAACTTCGCAAGAAGTTTTAAGGGCGGTGGCTGTCTTTTCCCTTGCGAGGTGAGGCCCATGGGAACATGGAATAATCTTCAGGAAGGTTTCACAGTCAATGAGCGTCTTCCAGACACTCTCGTTGATGTTGCTATTTGCAATGTTTATTTTAGCGTTGCTAACGTACATCGACAAAAGGAACAAATAAAAAAGCCGCCCTGCGTAACTTTGGCCAGTTACAGGGTAGCTTAATGCTGTCTTATTAACTTCGCCACCGTCTTTGAAGCGGCTTGCATGGGAAGTCCTGTTCCAGCGGGGCTTCCTTTTTATGTCTACATTATAGCATGACTATAACTGATTTTCGACTATTTTAATCAGCTTCCTAGCAACTTAAGAGAACATACGTTTGTTTTATGTGCTACAATCCAGGTAAAAGCTAACGGAAATGATGAAATTGTTTACTGATGATGAACCGCATGGCGTGGTCTTCTTAATTGATAACAAGTCCTTTTATGCTAGTTGCGAGGTCGTTGCCCGGGGGCTAAATCCCTTAAAAGTCCCATAGTGGTCCTTAGTGAAGCTGAAAATACCAATGGTGGACTCATTTTAGCCACGTCACCCAAAGCTAAGCGCTTATTTCATCTTAAAGCCAACGTCTCCCGTAAACGTGACCTGTAAAATATGTATAAATATGAAATTGGGAAACTTTAGGGGAGACCAGAGTTTGAATATAACAAAAGGCGCTGTGCCGGCTTTTTCACTGTCGATACAGCGCCTTTGTTATGTCATCGGGAACATATATTTGATAACTACGCTAACACTAGTGATATCACTATTGACGGTTGGTGAAGTTAGTGTGAAATTTCCTATAAAAATATGGTAATATAAGGTCACGTGATAATCTTTAGTATTGCGCATAGAAAACAAAGAAGGAGGCAACAGTATGAGTAATAAATCTAGGCATCGTCGACTTTTATTTATGATGGGACTAGTCTTATTTTCGTTATTAGGGTCAATATGGATATCATCTAATAATGGTATGACCGTATATGCTGATAGCAAGACAAATATTACTCAGAACAGTACGGGGTCCGGGACTGTTATTAATCAACAGGAAGAATCGCAGATAAGTACCGTTAATAGTAATACTACAGATAATACTAGTTCTTCAGACGATCAGACTTCTCAGAAGCAAGTTACTAATACAGAAGCACAACCGAGAGCACCAACTGACAATAATCAGCCAGTTCAGGAGGACCGTAATTATATAAGTAATAGTCAATACTCGACTTCTAATAGTGGGGCTAATACTAATCAGGGTCCATCAGTTAATAGTATTTCTAAGAATAATAGTTCCCCATCTGCATATAATAAAGGAACTAGCGTTGATATTACAATTACCAATCAGAGATCATCAACTAAGGAGATCTCAGGTGGAGGAACTACAGAATTCTCTTTTGACTTTTCTGTTCCAGATTCAGCCAAATCTGGGGATACAACGACTATTTCATTACCGGATCAGTTAGATTTCCAACGATCTCAGAAGTTTAATATTTATGCACCTGATGGCAAAACTGTTGTAGCTACAGCAGTTATCGATAAGCCCAGCAAATCACTTGTTCTAACCTACACCGATTACGTTGATTCACATGACTCAATAAGTGGCCATATTGATATGCAAGTAACGGCCGCTACAAGTGAAATTAATAAAGAAGAGACCATACCAGCGGAAATCAAGATTAATGGGCACACCGTTACGATTGATAGATCTGGTATAAAACACATACCTTCCAAGGGTGATACAGCAACAGACTTTTGGAAGTACGGATATGTTGATTATGACAATAACAAGAATGAAATTATCTATCACGTCAACATTAACGCCTCTATGCAAAGTGTCAGTAATGTAGTTATCTCTGATAGTTTGGCTTCAGATGGTTTTTCTTATGTGCCCGGAAGTTTTTCTATTTCTAAAGGAAATTGGGAAAGAAATTCTGAGAACTATTGGACATTGAGCAATCCACAAGATGTGACAAGCCAATATAACATTGATATTAATTCAAGCAATAGTGCTTATACAGTGAAATTGGGCAATATATCTGAGGGTTATGCAATTGTCTACCGGGTTAAGTCAAACCATCCATTACTTAATGGCGAACTGGTCGAGAATGATGTTAGCTATAAATCTAATAAGAAGGTAATAAACAGTTCTATAAATAGAGTTCTTTACCAAGAGGCTAATGGCAAAGCTAATGGATATAATTATAGTTTAACTATAAATAAAGAGGATGAATCTGGAGCCCCACTTGCAAATGCTGTTTTTTTCTGTTATTCGCAAGTCAACTAATGGGGTTGTTGGAACCATAACTACTGGTCCTGATGGTAAAGGAACAATTTATGGTCTTCTAAAAGATGATTATATTATACGTGAAACTTCGGCTCCATCGGGATATACATTGGCTAAAGATGTTACTGTTTCAGCTGATAGTTTTGACTCTAAGGGAGCAACAGCAACGATCACAGATAAGAAAGCTGTTACTACCGTTTCAGGTACAAAGACTTGGAAAGATAATGATGATCAAGACGGCAAGCGCCCTGATTCAATCAAGGTAAACTTATTAGCTAATGGTAAGGTTGTTCAGAGTAAGACAGTGAAGGCATCAGACAACTGGAAGTACAGCTTTACTAACTTACCTGAATTTGAAAATGGTCAGAAGATCACCTACACGGTAACGGAAAATGCAGTTGCCGGGTACACCAGTACTGTTAATGGTTACAACGTAACCAACAACCACACTCCTGCCACCGTCAAGGTATCTGGAACCAAGAC